>DUMW01000008.1 GCA_012839765.1 Bacillota bacterium | reverse complement strand
TGCTACTCCTTGGAGATAATCGTCTGCTTACTGGGGGTTCCCCGGGACCCGATCAGCGGAAATCGTCTTTCCAAAGCCGCCAAGGAGTACTCCACCACTTCTGCCGCTTCCCTAGGCGACATGGTCCCCACGGTCACCATATCCTGTTCCCTGATGGTATTCCACACGAAATTAAGACCCACAAAGGGGGTTACCCGTCCGGCGGCCATAGGTTTAATGGTCATCACCGGTTTTTTGGCCTGATGGATGATCCGGGCCACCCACTCCACCTCCAACTGCATGAGAAAGCCGATGGGATTGTAGATCTGGATGTAGGTCTCCACATCGGCCTCCATCTGATCCGCGTAGACCACCACTTCCGGCATATGGGCAGAAAGACCGGGAATCATGTTGCGCTCACGAATCAAACCAGTATAGTACTCCAAGCGGCGGATAGTCCTGCTTCCCCGGTCCACCAACTGTTCCACACAGGAGTGGTGGGGCAGACAAAGGGTCGTCCCGAGGGCAGCCACCCGATCTAGGGTCCTGGCTGCCTCCGCCCGGGCGGCGTCAGTATCTGCCACATTCAGGAAAGGCGTGTTGATCCTGATGCATCCTACCCCCGTCCTGTCCTCTGCCCGTTTAATGGCGCTGTCCATGAAGGGATACTGACTGAGCGGCCCCATGATACTGTCTACACCGGCATTGAAAAAGGTGACTAGAATCTCGGTAATCTTTCCTTCGTCCATGTGCTCCTTGATAAAACCATCCTTTGCTGGAGTGCGATGACTGAAACCAAGGAACCAGTTGGTACCAATGATCAAACGGGAGACTGAACACCCACCTACCATCGTCCTGGGAAACTTGGCCATCTTCCTTTACCCCCTCTATGTTGTTTTCCAAGAACTCACCGCCCACATAAGACAAAAAAGAAGGGTAGCAGACTCAGAACAAATCGAGTCCGTTACCCTCCAACAACTCATCGATGGTCACCAGCTCCACCCCGGCGGCATCGATATAGGGGAGCATTTCCCACAACGCTTGGTAAGTCTTCATGCGCACGTGGCCAATACCAATAGCGTAACCCCTTGCCACCGCCAAATCCACCAGTTCCTTGATTTTCCCTTTGATAGTGTCCACATCATCTTCGTGATCCAGAAACTTGTCATTTTTCAAGGTAAAGATGGCTTGCCGCAGACCTACCTGGGCCACCACGCTCTGGGCTGTGGTATAACTATCCAGGAAGTAATAGCCGTGTTCCTTCAACCATTGGAGCACCTTAGTCATGGTCTCTTCATCGGCGGTGACCCGAGAGCCCATATGATTGTTCATCCCCCGGGCATGGGGCACCGCAGCCAGATTAGCCGCTAGCAGCTCGCCAATCTCCTGGTCATCCAAGCCCACATAGATGGCCCCAGGCCCCGGATCCACGTTCTCATCCAAGGGCTCCATGGGCTGGTGCAGGATCACCCCTTTTCCCCGCAGGTACAAAGCCTGGCTGTGAATAACGGAAAAGGACAGATGGGGTAGAACAGCACCGGTGAAGGAACGTGGAAGGGCCAAGAATAGTGGAGCCGCCTCCCAGTCGTAACCCCAGTCATCGATGACAAGGGCCAGCCTGCCCCGGGGCGGCACCTTGGGAAAGACTCCAGGAACGGCACCGGGCCAAAGGGCCCAGATCCCGGACACAGGCCAGGCGGACTTATCCAGCAAAAGTCGGACCTGTAATCTCCCTTTGGCCTTGCCATCAAGAACGATCTCCACTTGATTGAACCGGGGACCATAGTTTTCTTGGACATCGGTGATAACCAGACCAGTGGTTTGGGCAAAGGCCATGATCCGCTGGGCATAATCCCGGACAAGGTGAATATGTTGCAGACGTAAATCTACAGTATAAATAGGCAACGTTGGGGCCAGATATCCGGTATATTTCCCCCCGGGTAGCTCCGCCAAGTGGGAGGTTAGTTCCTTGACCAGATCCTGTTCATAAGACTGAGGCACCGTTTCTGCCCGGTCTTCCACGAAGGAAAAGGAAAACAGCACCAAGGACGTGAGGACAAAATAACAGAAGGACAACAGGATGGAAATATGCCTGGGATCCAGCTTTACCTTGGGCAACGGAACTCAGTCCCCCTTAGGGAAGTGTCGGCTGGGAAACAGTCGTCGCCATAATCTGGCCAAAAGGCGCCCCAACCGGCCGGGACGCTGGCCCGCCCCATAGTCCACGTTAAAACGGCTGTAGGCACTAGGGGCCGGGATTACTCCCAGATGGGCGGAACTTTGTGGCAGGCTGATTATCCTTCGGGAACCATCGAAGATATTCTCGACCTCCAGCTCTACATCGGTATATAACCTGGTTTCGAAAACCTGATACCAGGTTTCCACCGGCACCCGATTCACACTGCGAATAATATCCCCCGTGGCCAAGCCCACCTCTTTCGCAATGGAGTGCGGTAACACATCGAGCACCATGGGGCCGTCGTCGTTGGTAAACACACCTTTGCGGCGCTCTTCTCTCCATCGCCCTAGGAAGATCACCAGTTCATGGCCGATGGGCGCAAACAGGGTCGCCACATACTGTAGAGGTAACCATTGACTACCTAGGACCGCAAGAACCAAGAGGACCATCGCGAAAACCAGCAGACTACCCGCAGAAAACCGGGTCTTTTCCTTAGGGTGGTTGGAAAGGGCAATGTCCCCATAGCCCACCGCGGCCACCACCAGCCAGGGGAAGTAGACAAGGATACCGTCGGCAGGAACTTCGATGCTGGGCCGAATCAGGGGCCACCACTGGGGCATGGTGGCAAAGTCCACCATGAATTCCGAGGTAAGCAAAATGCTAAACAACCCAATAAAGGGCAAGGGCCAGAACTTCTGCAGGAGAAATCCTCCCACTACTTGCCCATCTTCCTTCCGGACATACACCGGGAGGGGATCTTGGGCGCCGGTGAAATAGATCAGGATGGCCTCCACCAAGTGGAGGATGGCGACGAGACTCATCAGGGAAGGAACGTCCACCTCGGGCCAGCCCACGATCAAACTGCAGGCAGCCACGATCCCCCCACCGTAGGAGAAGCACAAAAAGCGCGGGTAGATCAGCATCAGAATGAGAGCCAAAGGCCAAACATAGATAATCCCTGCATGGGAGAGGGAGATGCCAAGGATAATGAATAGTAAAGACGCCAGGAACCCACCGAGGATCCCGTACCCCAAAGCCCTCAGGGTTTGCCACCGGGGATCCTGCCCCTCCGCACCGTACATCCGCTGCTTTTGCTCGGCAATATTCAGGTATTGCCGATAGACCAGAAACAGCACGATCGCAGTGACCACGAGGAAGGTGGGTTCCGTGATCATCTGGGGAAGACTGCGAACAATGTCAAGGAAAATATTCAGAATCCAGAAATCCATGGGCACTCAACCTAAGCGGCCTGGGATAACGATCCACTGAGAATGTCCTGCATTACCTCCAAAGCCTTCTGAATCTGGGGATCCTCCAGGCTGAAGTACGTGGTGCTAAGTCGCCGGGCCCGCGCCTCTTCGGGAGTGGCAGGTTCGGGCAGTTCTACCACATAATGGGGTTCTATCCCCTTCTCATTGATGGAGACTCCTCCGGCAGTCAAGTACTCGGCAATGGTCAAGCGCATGGCCGCGCCATTAGGCAGTTCCAACACCGCCTGCACTAACCCCTTGCCAAAACTGGTCTCGCCCACCACGAAAGCTCCGGCCCGATCCTTTAAGGCACCAGCTACAATTTCCGAGGCAGAGGCACTCCCCTTGTTCAGCAACACCACCACCGGCAAGCCATACCACTTGCCATCCTCCCGCACCCCATGGGAGACCCGTTCGTTGTCCCGTACCACATAGGTCTTATTGTCTCCCCGGGACATGAACATCGCCGCCACATCGCTGCTCCGAAAGACCTCATGGACCGTGTCACCCATCGGCAAGAACATGGAAGACACATCGATCGCACTCCGCAAGGTACCGCCGGGGTTGTCACGCAGATCTAAGATCAAGCCCCGCATACCTTGTTGACTTAACTCTGTGAGCGCCCCATCCAGTTCCCGGGCAGTCTGCAGTTTAAACTCGTTGATCCGCACATAGGCCACATCGGAGGTGACCATGTGGGCTTCGTTAATGTCCGGAGTCTGCACATTAGCCCGGACGATTCGCACCGTAAACTCCTCATCACCACGCCGGATGGTCAATTCCACCGGGGTTCCCTCGGGGCCACGCATGGAATCCACGGCCTCCAGCATGGACATGTATTTCGTTGGCCGTCCATCAATGGCCATGATCTCGTCACCACTTTGCAACCCTGCAGCATATCCTGGGGTTCCCGCAATGGGAGAGACAATGGTCAACTGGCGCTCATAGATCGTAATCACGATGCCCACACCGCTGAAGTTACCCGTAGTATCCACCTTCATCTCTTCATACATCCTTGGGGGCAAATATTGGGTGTAGGGATCGACGAGATCCACCAGCATCGCTTCCAAATTGCCGTACTGCACATAGCCTTGGAGCATCTGCTCGACATCAATGGGCTTGTAATACAAGGTCTCCATCAAGGCCATGATCTGAAAAAGCTGCCGGGCCTCTTCATCGACCGCATCTTTAGCGCCAACTTCGAAGATGGAGCGCACAGAAAAGGCCGCCACGATGAGGACTAAGAGTATGAAAACGACGATGAATCTGCGCTTGGTCAAGGAAAATTACTTCCTTTCTCCGTTAAATAGATCTGGCTTCTTCGATTATACTGTAAGCCAAGAAGCGATGTCAAAATTAGAACCCGCTGAATCCCTCGCCCAAAACCTCCCGCGCGTCGGTGATAATCATAAAGGCCGCGGGGTCTTCCTCGTGCACCAGCCGCTTCAGCCTCACCACCTCTGAACGGGAGACGATCGCCATCAAGATTTCCCGCTCCCTTTGGGTATACATGCCCTTCCCATGGAGGGCCGTAACTCCCCGCTCCAGTTCCCTTAGGATCCGGTCACTGATCTGTTGGGGCCGTTGGGAAATGATAAAGGCCGCCCGCGCTCCGCCTTGTCCCTCCTGGATCAGGTCGATGGTCTTGCTACTCAGATACAACGCGAGGATGGCATACAGGGCCGCTTCCGCACCGAAGAAAATACCTGCCACACCAATAATGATCATATCAATAATCAACAGACTTTGGCCCACGGTCAGGCGGGTAAAATGATTCAATAGCCGGGCTGCCAAGTCGGTGCCGCCAGTGGAACCGCCAAAATAGAAAGCAAGGCCAATGCCAATCCCCGACAAAACTCCACCGTAGATGGCGGCAAGTAGAGGATCTTGGGTCACCGCGGGCACGAAGGGTTCCAGTAGATCAATGGTAAGGGAAAGGACCACGGTCCCCACGATGGTCCGCACACTGAAACTGACGCCGATGATCCGAAAGGTAGCGTAAAGAAGAGGAATATTGATAGCCAGCATGGTCACACCCACCGGAAGGCCGGTGACGTGGTAGAGGACCGTAGCCAGGCCACTGACACCGCCCGCGGCGATCCGATTGGGAATCAAGAAAGCCACCATGGCCGCGCCGGTAAGGAAAACTCCAAAGAGATTACCCAGCAGGGAGCCGATTGTTCTTAGGCGTACAGCCAACCTGTACCCCCCCAAGCATGATTTCCGCCCAGTATAGTCTTCCCTAGATGGTTATTCCCACTGCGTCCGACGGTGCTAATTACTGGCTGTTCCATCGGAGGATACATCCTGCGCTGCGGCCGCCTCCTGGACCCCTTGGGCCTGGCGCACCATCCGGATAAAGACCGGTAACGCCTTTAAACGGGGAAGTCGCTTCGGCTGCCGGTACACCCGATATAACCATTCCAGCCCATGTTCCCGCATCCACCGGGGCGCCCGGTTTACCCGGCCCGCCCACACGTCGAAGCTACCACCAAGGCCAATCCCCAGGCGGATCCCCGCGGACCGCCCATGGGCGTAAAGCCATTTTTCCTGCCGAGGAGTCCCCAAGGCCACGAAAAGAACATCGGTCTTCCGTTCTCGGATGTCCGCCACGATGCGTTCCGTTTCCTCCGCAGAGAAGTAGCCATGGTGGGTACCCACAATCTGGGCCTGGGGGTATTTTTCCAAAAGGCGCGCCCGCGCCTCTTCCGCCACACCGGGCCTGGCTCCTAACAGATAGATCCGAGCCCCCATCTGCGCGGACAACCGGCAGATCTCTTCGCCCAGTTCCACACCGCAAATACGCTCGGGTAAGGGGGCATTGAACCGGGCGGCGGCCCACACCAAACCATACCCGTCGGCTACAACATATGCGGCCTGGTGCCAAATATGACTAAGCTCCGCATCATCTTGCGCGGTCACAACCATTTCGGCATTGGCGGTAAGCATCTGTTTTCCGCTGGGGGGGCCCGCCAGAATCCCCTTGATTCGCTCTAAGGTTTCCGCCATGGTAAGGCGGTCCACCGGCAGCCCTAAAATGCTTATCCTATCCATGCCGTCCCTCCGCTAACTACAAAGATCATCCACAAGCTCCTTAAGACCTGCCCGGGCCTGTTCCTGCAACTGTAACACTCTACTCCGTTTCGTCCGATCGTAACTGCCCACGTGCCGCAACTTGGCCCCTACGGCCTGGAGCACTTCTTCCACCGGAACAGCTCCCTGGACACATGGGAAGACCGGCTCATCCAGCTGAACGCCGAAGGCCCCCACCTTGGGATCCGTCTGCAACCCCACGGCCCCGGTCCCCCCCACTGCGGCAAGAATCAGACCATGGAGCCGCATACTGACCAGCACATCGCAGCGAGAGATCATTCCCGCCATATCACCGGGGGGAATGGGTAGCTCCAAGCAGAGGGCTTCTTCTTTCATACTTTTCATGACCGCGTAGATCACGGGTAGGTCCTGGTTCGGATACAAGGGCAAAAACAAGGCCCGACAATCATAACGGCGGACAAGTTCATCGGCCAGCTCCGCAAGATACTCAATCCCCGCGGGAAACTCCTCCCAAGGCCGCAGCGCAAGGCCCACGATAGTACTCCCACTATATGGTTCTCCAAGCATCTTGAAAATCCTTTGTACTCGCCCTTGGGGCGCCGGTTCCAACAATAGGGCTGGGTCAGGCACAAGTCTAGCCTCCTCGAAAAAGGACGCGGAGACCTCATCCCGCACACTCAAACCCCTAAGCTGTGCGGCCACCCGCAACAGACTAGTACGGTTCTTCGGCCGCAGGATCGGACCAATCCCCATGGCATGCCAGTACACCTTCTTGCCCAAACGCAGGGCCAACCGGGTCAAGGTCAGGTAGTACCAGAGGCTGCGGGTGCTGGTCACATCCTGCATCAGCCCACCGGCCAGCACCAGCCCATCCCCTTCCCTTAGGGCCCGAAGGATTGCCACTGGGTTGTAACGAAAGACCGCTTGCACCTCATAGTCCCTTGCGGTGGCCTGGGGATGATGGGAAAACACAGTGATCTGCTCGATCCGCCCATCCCTTTTTAGATAATCGGTCAGGACCGCGAGAATGGCTTCATCCCCTGTGTTATCGTAGCCGTAGTAACCGGCCAAGACCACCTTTGCCATTTACATCACCTGCATTCACCAAACACCATAATACCATACCCAAAGGGATCCCTAGGACCAGTCCAAGGGCACTGCGGTAAAGGCTAATTGTCAGAGGAGTGTGGGCATGGCAGAAGGAATTTAGGACCGAGATGGGGGCTAGGGAACCGGTCGCAAGCCACAGGGCCCTGGGGCCCTCCCCTTTGGCCAACCACCCGTAGGCCACCCATAGGGCGGGATAGCCCACCAAGAACTCCTTGAAGCGGGGCCGCACCACCAGCATCTCCGTAAGAAACTGACGGATACTGCGTTCTAACTGAAGGATCGGGGCAAGACCGGTCCCGGTTCGCAGCAGATAGTACACAAAGGCTAGTCCCACGGGGAAAAGCAAGTACCAACGGATCTTTCGTCGCCTCTGCCCCTTGAAGGCCAACAGGAAGACCGCCACCGGCGGCACGGCCCCGGCTAGCTTCACCCCCCGAAAGCCCGCCAGGCCCAACATGAACCGGGTGTCCGCCAGTAAAGCGCCAAGGAACAAAGCGCCCAGGACGGTTACCAAAAACACCTGGCCCAACCCTCGCCCCATGGCAAGCCAAAACCGCTTTTCCTTCTCCAGGATTTCCTTGCCGCGCCGAATCCCGTATACCGGAAAGACGAGGGTAACTAGAAGTGCTAACACCTGCCGAACCAGGACATCGCCCCCCACCAATCGGGCCCCCAGCGTAGAGAGGAATAATCCCCCCAGAACCAAGAGATCTCCCCTTAATCCCAGACTGTCCAAGGACAGGTAGACCACGGACCAAACCCCGAGGGCAAGGAGGAGAACTGTCCACAGCCCTGGTTGAAAGGAAGAATAAGGTTGGGGAACGCCCAGGGAAAAACCGGCGTCCTCAAGCCGGGTAATCAACTGTTCAAGGTATGCTTGGTTTGTAGCCACCGGATCAGCCACATCGGCAAATAGGTAAACATATAGGATGGAAATACCCCGTTCCCGCACCGCAAGTAAGAAGCGATCACAGGCTCCATCTGGATCGTAGTCCGCCAAAGCATCCTTCGGAAGCTGGTGACACCGGAGGGGCGTGCCCCCAAGCCCCGGGGGGATCGCAAACTCCAATACCCCCCAAAGGCCCTGATCCACCGTCACCTCCGGCGCAAGGACAATGGTAACCAAAGGGCGCAGATCCCTCACCTGGTCCCTCTGTTGCCCGTCGGTCACCACCACTAGCCCCTCCGCCGGAGGAACGAAAACCGGTTCCTCGCGCAGATCAAGGCCATAGACCACCCCTGGGGGTAGGGACAACCCCACCCTTTGGGCATCCCCTAGATCCACCGCGATGAGGACGGTCCGATGGCTCTGTTCCAATCCCCAACGCAGAATCACGAGGACCAAGGCACAGATTAGGGCCACCACCAGGGCCAGCTGGGCGAGTCTTTTCATAGCACTACTTTCTTCTCAAGTACGCTTGGATAAAGGGATCCAGGTAACCATCCATCACTTTCTGTACATCCCCCACCTCCACATCGGTGCGGTGATCCTTCACCAGGGTGTAGGGGCAAAACACATAGGAGCGGATCTGATTTCCCCAGGCAATTTCGCCTTTTTCCCCCGAAAGGGCGTTCAGTTGCTCCTCCTGTTCCCGTAGCTTCAGCTCCAGCAACCGGGACTTGAGGATCTTGAAGGCCGTCTCCTTGTTCTTGTGCTGGGAACGTTCATTCTGGCACTGGACCACGATCCCTGTGGGTAGGTGGGTCAACCGCACAGCGGAGTCGGTCTTATTCACATGTTGTCCACCGGCCCCACTGGCCCGGTAAGTGTCGATGCGCACATCATTGAGATCCAGTTCGATCTCCGTATCCTGCTGCACCTCGGGCAGGACGCTCACCGAAGCAAAGGAGGTGTGACGCCGCCCCGCCGCATCAAAGGGGGAAATCCGCACCAAACGGTGGACCCCCTTCTCCGACTGCAGATACCCGTAGGCATAGGGTCCGCTGATACTCAACGTGGCACTTTTGATCCCGGCCTCATCCCCTGGCAACAGGTCGAGAACCTCCACCCCATAGCCATGATCTTCGGCCCAGCGGGTATACATCCGCAGCAGCATCTCCGCCCAATCCTGGGACTCAGTACCTCCGGCCCCGGAATGGATGGTAAGGATCACGTTGTGATCATCATAGGGACCGTTAAGCAGCATGGTAAGTTCCAGCTGATCGATGGCCCGAGCCACCTGCTCCGCCTCCCGGTGCAGCTCCTGCTGAATGGACTCATCCTCGTCCTCCTGGGCCAAGGCCAAAAGCGTCACCAGATCGTCGTACCGGGACTGGAGGTTTCGAAACTCCTCCACTTCCTTTTGCAAACTCCGCAAACGCTTGGTAGCCCCTTGGGCTGCCTCGGCATCATTCCAAAAGGCGGGATCCGCCATTTGGCTTTCCAATTCTTGAATCTGTGCCTCTTTGACCGGCAGGTCAAAGATAATCATCCAATTCGCGCAGACGTTGACCTAAGGTCTCAACCAAATCCTCCAATTCAGACAAACCGATAATCTCCATTTTACATGAGAAGGCCCCAAAGCCTCCTCCTTGCCTCCTTAATTTAGATTAACTATTCTGGCCACAACACTTCTTGTACTTCTTCCCTGAACCGCAGGGACAAGGTTCGTTCCGCCCAATTTTCTGCACCCGGCGGGGCTGGGCAGCCCTTTTGCCCTCGTCCCCGTGGCTAGCCACCAGGTTGACGGCCCGTTGGCGGGGAACCGGTTGGGCGGAGGTAGGCTGCACCCGGAAGATATACCGGGTCACATCCTCCCGGATGGCCGCGATCATCCCGTTGAACATATCGTTACTTTCGAATTTGTACTCCAACAGCGGATCCTGTTGGGCGTAGGCCCGCAGGACGATCCCTTCCTGCAGATCCCGCATATTGTCCAGGTGCTCCATCCACTTGCCGTCGACGGTGGTCAACAGGATCAACCGTTCGATCTTGCGCATGGCTTCAGGGGTCAGTTCCTTCTCCCGCTCCTGGTAGATCCTACGGGCTTCCCCCTTGAGCCGAGCCCCAATTTCCTCAGCGCTACCGAAGGTGATGTCCTCGATCGTAAGGGTACTGCGTCCCGCCACCAAATCCTTGAAACCCTGCAGCAACCCAGGTAGATCCCAGTCCTCAGGGTAGATTTCACTACTGGCAAACTTGGCCACCAGGGCATCAATGGTCTTGTCCACCATATCCAGGACATCTTCCCGCACCGACTCTTTGGTGAGGGCCAGTCGCCTTTGGGAATAGATGATCTCCCGGTGCTTGTTCAGCACATCGTCGTATTCCAAAACCCGTTTACGAATGTCATAATGATAGGCTTCTACCCGCTTTTGGGCCGACTCGATAACCCTGGACACCTGGGGCGACTCGATGGGTTGATCCTCCTCCCATCCTAGCCGTTCCATGATGCTGCTGATCCGGTCGGAACCAAACAGGCGCATCAAATCGTCTTCAAAGGAAACATAAAACCGGGAGGAACCGGGGTCTCCCTGTCGACCGGAGCGGCCCCGCAGCTGGTTGTCGATACGCCGGCTCTCGTGGCGCTCGGTACCGATCACATGAAGTCCACCTAGCTCCACGACCCCTTCGCCCAGGACAATATCGGTACCCCGTCCAGCCATGTTGGTGGCGATGGTCACGGCCCCTGCTTGCCCCGCCAACTTAATAATCTCCGCTTCCTTCTCATGATACTTGGCATTTAGGACCTGATGGGGCACGCCCCGGCGGCTCAGCATGGCACTTAGCTTCTCCGATACCTCAATGGAGACGGTACCCACCAACACTGGTTGCTTCCGTTGGTAACACTGTACAATCTCCTCGATGATCGCCGCGTACTTGGCCTCCTTGGTCTTGTAGACCACATCGGGATAGTCTTTCCGGATCATGGGCTTGTTGGTAGGAATGACCACCACGTCCATGCCGTAGATGCTGATGAACTCCTCTTCCTCCGTTTTTGCGGTACCGGTCATCCCCGCCAGTTTCTCATACATGCGGAAATAATTCTGGAAAGTGATACTGGCGAAGGTCTTGCTTTCACTTTGAACCGCCACCCGCTCCTTAGCCTCGATCGCCTGGTGCAAACCGTCGGAGTAACGGCGCCCGAACATCAGCCGACCGGTGAACTCATCCACGATGATGACCTCGCCGTCCTTCACCACATAATCCCGGTCCCGGCGGAAAAAGCGCAGGGCCTTTAGGGCGCTGAGTAGATAATGGTTAAGTTCGAAGTTCACATCGTCGTACAGATTCTCAATCCCCAGGAGCTTTTCCACCTTGGCCACACCGGCTTCGGTAAGGCTGATGGTCTTCGCCTTCTCGTCCACCAGGTAGTCCTCTTCCACCTTCAGCTTAGGGGCAATATCCGCAAAGAGGCGATACTTGTCAGTGGCATCCTCCGCCTGCCCAGAAATGATCAGCGGTGTGCGGGCCTCGTCGATTAGGATGCTGTCCACCTCGTCCACAATGGCATAGTGCAGTTCCCGCTGCACCATGTGCTCCGGAGACAACACCATATTGTCCCGCAGGTAATCGAAGCCGAACTCATTGTTGGTCCCGTAGGTGATGTCACAACTATAGGCTGCTTTCCGTTCCCCATAATCCAGGCCGTGTTTGATCACCCCCACCGACAACCCCAGAAAACGATAGATCTCCCCCATCCAGTCCGCGTCCCGCTGGGCGAGATAATCATTTACCGTCACCACATGCACACCGCGGCCCGTCAGGGCATTGAGGTAGGCCGGAAGGGTAGCCGCCAGAGTCTTTCCTTCACCGGTCTTCATCTCCGCGATACGACCTTGGTGCAACACAATACCACCCATCAACTGCACATCATAATGTCGTTGCCCCAAGGTCCGCCGGGCGGCTTCCCTGGTAACGGCAAAGGCCTCCTCCAGAAGATCATCCAGGGTCTCGCCCTGCTGGAGACGTTGGCGGAACTGGTCCGTCATTGCGCGCAATTCTCCATCGCCCATGGCCTGGAACTTCGGCTCCAGGGCATTGATCCGGTCCACCACCGCCGCTAACCGCCGGATCTCTTTTTCGTTTGTATCAAACAGCTTCTTTAACCGCTTAAACAATGGCATGTCGAGTAGACGCTCGACCTCCACCTCACTCTTTGCTGGATTCTTCCCGGTGAGTGGGTTGTCCACACCCCTCACCCTTTGCTCTAAAGGGAACCAAGAACCCAAGGGTCCTCAAAAAGGGGGAGCTCCCCCGTGCACAGGCTTTCGCACCTGTTGCAATTATAGCATGCTGAAAAGACCCGCTCAACTAAGCCCCCGGAGGCCGAAAGAAGCCTTCTTTCGGTTGCACCCTTTTTTGAACCATCGCCCTTTGGATCAACCAAAAGACACCAAGGGAGATGATCACATCCCCGATACTAAACACCCGGGCCCGCTTGTACCCCGGGATATACAGCCAGTCCGCCAAAAAGGTAAGCACCGAGGCATCGGTCAATTTGGTATGGGTAATATAGTCCCCGGTCTCCAACAAAGCCCCCAGTTCACCCAGACCCACCGCCTCGAGACTATCAATGGAAACAGGCATCCGGCCGCCATTGGCACAGATCACAATCCCGTTAAGCAGAACACCAAGGCCGATAACTACGAAGGCCCGTTCGTGGCGGTTAGCCCACAGGGCGATGAGCAACAGCCCGAAGGAAAACAAATTCAACCACGAGCCAAACCGGACAAAAAAGTCCACCCCCCGCTGGGCAAGAAAGAGGGAGCCCCCCTGAAGCAGGCAAGCGATGAGAATCAAAGGAATCTGCCGCACCGTTAAGTTGCCTAGGTTCTGCAGGCTGCCCTTACGTAAAAGCCCCACCACAAGGGAGATAATCGCCGCATCAATGAGCATCGCTACCATTCCCTTCCGCTTCCCGGGAAACGATGGGCCGAATCGTCTCCTCGCACTGGAGAAAAACCGCGATGACCCTGGGATCAAACTGGGTCCCACTGTTTCGCAGTAGTTCCGCCTTGGCCTCTTCAAAGGACAGGGCCTTCCGATAAACCCGATCGGAGGTCATGGCATCAAAGGCATCGGCACAGGCCAAAATCCGCGCTCCTAGGGGGATGCTTTCTCCCGCGAGTCCTGCGGGGTAGCCTTTCCCATCATAACGCTCATGATGGTGCCGAATAATATCTGTAACGCCCCTCAAGAAACCCACATCTTTGATCATGTTGGCACCGATCTCCGGGTGGGCCTGGATCTGATGCATCTCGTCCTCGGTGAGCTTGCCCGGCTTATTCAGCACCTGCTCACTTACCCCGATCTTGCCGATATCATGCAGCAAACCCGCGTAGGTGATGGTCTCAATTTCTTCCCCCGAAAGATCCATGGCTTCGGCCAGGATGTAAGAAAGGCGCTGGATGCGATCGCCGTGGCCCCGGGTATAGGGGTCCTTGGCATCCAAGGCGGCCGCCAAGGCCTTGATGATATCGATGTGGGCTTTGCGCATCTCACTGTACTGCTGGAAAGAAAACCGGGCCAGAAACAGGGGCATAAGCAAGAGAACCGTCCCCGGAGGGCCGAGGGGCCCTTCATAGATAATGGCAATGAGGATGCCCAAGGGACTTAGGGCCAAGTAGTTGGGGATCACCCATTTGACGTTAGACCGCCAGACCTTGCCCACGGAGATCCCCTGGTCCAGGGTGATCACCATCGCCACCAAGAAGGCATTGACGGCAAAATAGGCTAAGGTAGCCATCGCCAAGGGCAAAAATCCCCTTACCAGGTCAATATCCGGTGCAATTTGGCCTCCAAACAGCTGGTAGGCTAAGGCCGCGGCCAAGGTGGACAAGAACACTTGGGAGGTATCAAAGGCAATTACGCGCAGGGGTTTCCGCTGGCAGAGCACCCGCAGCAGCACCGCCAGACTCACCATGGGGGCAGCCATCGGACCGAAAAGAAGGACCGCGGCAAAATCGATGGCAAAACAGACGCTGACGGCACCCCCGTAGGGGATGGGCACCCTGAGCAGATCACCAATGATGGACAACCCTACAATCAAAGCTAGATCCAAGAATCCCGGCAAGGGATAAGTCCCCAGGATCCAGGCCAAGCCGCCCAGGGCCAGTAGGGAGATTCCCGCGATATAAACTCCGATTCCAAAAGCCCGCCCCATTTGTCGCTCCTCCCACTACAAAAAAACCGGCACCTTGCTCTCAAATAAAATTAGGACCAGGTAAACCTGGAACCGCCAGCTAGCAACAGGCTACTAATCACAAGCAAAACCTTAAGAACCTTGGCTGCCATGGAAAATGCCCCCCATTCCCTTTAGGCTTGGACATTTCCCGCTCCGCTCAAAGATGTCCAGCAGCCGCTTCGCTCGAGCCTAAGTTACAAGGTGCCGGTAAACTTGTCTTCTTCAATACAGACTACTGATCAGACCGAGCCTGCGGTTCACCGCATCCATGGTGGCTCTAACTGTGGCTTCCAACTCGTCGGAATGGATAAGAGCGCAACCCACAAACAACTCTCCATGGAGTTTACCCAGGCAACTAACCCCCACCACGATGGCCTGCTGGTCCGCAATGGCACATTTCGTCACATCCTCCACCACAAAGACAATGTTATCTGAAAGGGCTTTGCTCACCGCATCTAGGGTGGCGGCACTGGCAATCCTTAGTCGATTGGCATCGGAAGCGGCTCCCTCCTGGGAACCCAAAAACACCTGGTCCCCAAGCCCCAATTCCACTTCCAGCGTGATGAAATTCTTGCTGGTGGAAGCGCGGATCCCGAGAATCTGCAGCCGTTCTTCCACCACGTCATGACCGGACTTCAACTGAACCACGCTGATTTTGCGATGATCTACGTTCATGCCAAACTGGGTCACAAAAATAGTCTCGATATCCCGCACAATCTGCTTGGGCTGACGATTGGGTCCGGCCAGAACATGGATCTCGGCAACTTCATCCCGTTCATCGAAAAAAACCTTAACGCTCTCGATCCCCTCTATCCTTTGGAGGTGTGCTTCCAAAATCTGCTGCGACCAGTTCTGCTCCCCCATATTTCTTCCTCCGCACCCGATAATGGTCTAATCTCCAAAATTCGACCAATTCCCAGCAATTCCTGCTTGACGCGCAAAGGGTCCTGGGGTTTTGACATAAGCCCAGGGAAAAAAAGAAAGAACGTGTGCTAAGTTGACCGTTCGATCCCATATCGTTCCAATATTTCATCTGGCGTGCCAAGCTCCTTTGGCAGTAGTCTCACCGTGT
>DUMW01000007.1 GCA_012839765.1 Bacillota bacterium | reverse complement strand
TTACGCAGGCAGGACTTCTTCCGGGGGGATGTCGAACTTCTTCAACAGACTGCTGACCGAGGGTAGCAGTTTCTGACTTCCAAATATTGGAGAGGGAGCTCTCCCCCACTTATGCTTGACTCACTCGGTCCGTGGAAAGATAGTGACAATCGTCTTCCAGAAAACCCCACTGCATCGCCATCGGTAATTGCCCGAAGTCTTGTGCCATGGCTAGGGAACCACTGCCAACAACGGCGTTCCGGGTCTCAATGTGGGCCTGGTCGTGAAGAACTAGTCCCGGGTGGATTGCTCCGTCGAACCCTTCATGGAGTACCACTATGGCCGGGTCCACTTCCTCGATCCGCAGGTTGTCGATGGAGAGGATCCCTGGCGGGTCAGCTCCCCAGACCAACTCGTAGTCATCATAGGGACCCAAGGTCAGCAGGATGGTTTTGCGGGCCCAAGGAAGTTCCGGTTGATCCTGCCAAGTCTGATAGGCGCGCAGTCCCCCAAGGCCACCTTGGCGGCTGCGGGCAAGGAAGTAGTATGCGGGAAAGTTATCGGGAAAGCTTGCTTGGTTCGCAAGGGCACGATAGTCGAAGCTGATCACATAGGTGCCATTGGCCTTTAGGCCCAGGGACTTGGCACCGGCAACTAGTAGGTCTCCCCTGGGTCCGGTGGAGCTTCCCGTAAAGGTATATTGACCGGTGAGGGGACTGTGCCCAGTAGCCTCCACTTCCCCACTGATGACGCGCAGACCGGAGTCTGCTGGTTTTCCAGACTCAAAATCCTCTGTGAACAGAAGGTGCCTTGTGGGATTGGCAAGACTTGGTAAGGGAACCTCTTCCTTGACTTGTATTCTTCCTAAAAGATAGCGGTTCTGACCATCGTGCCCTTCTATGGGGAGCCGAATCGCGGGCTGCTGGTGCTCATCCACTAGGGCGATGTAAAGATCATATTCGCCGGTGGGAAGATCCTCGGGCAGGGTGATTTGGGTTTGGTATTCATAGGTGCTTCCGCTTACGATATATGTCGGGTCGAAGCTTTCATCTATAGCCGAAAAGACTAGTTCATTATCCCGAAGCAGGTAGACACCCAAGGGATATTTCCTATACAGCCTGCCCACGGCCCGGTTTTCCCAAGCATGTATGAGGGTAAAGGTTTCGCCCGGCGCCGCTACCCCGGGGAAGTGGGCTTGGGTGAGCACCAAACGATAACCCATCCACCGTAGGCCATAGGGAATGAGCCGGTTGTATTCCTGGTTGTAAAAGTATAGGGCCGAATCCACGTTGGGGTTTTTCGCAAGATTGAAGGCGGTAATATCCCATCCCAGGGTCATCAGGTAATTGACGTGGTAGTTTAGGGCCTCATCGATGGCCCGGCGGGGATTGTAGCCGTCGTGAAGGTTTTGATACAAACCCAAAGAACCGGCGATTTCCCCGGAGATGGGTTTACGTGTGCGGTCAAAGAATTCCAGCATCAGTCGACCGTCATAGGGATCATGTACGTAGCTGGATAGGCCGTTGCGATTTAGTGCGATGTTTTCCACTTGGTAATAGGCGTAGTCGAAGGCGGAGGCCCGTACATATTCTTCATAGCTAGGCTTAGGCCAGTGATTGATGGAGATGCCATAGGGGGTCAGCTCCTCTTGCCATTCGTAGGAGTTGGAGAGCACCAGGATTACATTACTTCCCGCCCAGGCTTCGGACCAGGCGTCGATGATGATCTGCAGGGCTTCAAGGCGTTTTTCCAGGGTGGGGTAATCATACCCACTGTGCCACTCCCCCCATGCCCCATATCCCATCAGCTGTACCAGTTCCACCGCCGGATGGTCCTTGAACCGCCCGGAAAATTCTGCCAAGAATCTCTTCAAATGGGTGACATACAGAGGATGGGTATAGTCGGGGTAGGCACATTCCGCTTCTTTCCCCCACCCCGCTCCGTCCTTCACCTTGTAAGGGACCCCGAGGTCATACAGCCACTGGGGGGCACCAATGACAAAACCTACATGGGGCATGATCATGGGATCCGTGGAGATTCGGAAGTGGATACGCTTGCCTTGGCTTGTCCAAAACTCTACCGCCTCGTCGATGAGGCTCCAATCGAAGCGACCCGGTTCCACCTCGATGGCCCCCCAGGCGGACAAGATGGCCACATGGTCCACCAGCTCCCAAGAGGTGCCGTTCTTGATATAGGGTAACGAACGACCGGCGTCCATGTGTCCTGGAATGGCGTTATCAATATACCACCAGCCCATGAGAGGATTAGAAAAGACTTCGTCGGTTTCCTGGGGATAAACACTTACCATTCTCCCGCATACCTCCCTACCAGTACCCAACAACAGGATGGGAATTAAGAAGGCCAATAGGACCCTTCGGGCCATAGGGACACCTCCCAAGGTGGGTCCCCCGGAAAAGGGGGACCCGGCAAGGTTTAGCGGTAGTAGTCGGTCAAGGCGGTATTGACCTGCTTTTCCATCAACGTTACCGCCTGGGTGGGATGCATCAGTTCCCACAGAGCGGTGTTGGTGGCACCGCTTAACGCATTCCAGACGGTGTCCCATACGGTTCCATCCAACTTGTACGTGGAATGGGGAAGTATTTGGGCACAGACTTGGAAGAAGTGGTTTTCCGCCAGCTCTGGTGCTTGGTAATACTCCAGTCGGACCGGCAGCAGACCGGTGGATAAGGCACATTCCACCGAATTGGGCTCACTGTACACGTAACGGAGAAATTCGGCCCCGGCCTGTTTCAACCCTTCGTCGATACCGTAGCCAAACCGCCAGTCCGAGGCAATACAGGTGGCACCGTAAGGTGCATCCAGGGTGGGCCGGGGCTGGGGTGCGATAGCCCAATCAAAGGTGGCCTGTTGGGCTGTACCGTAGAACCAGCTACCCACCATGATCATCGCCGCGGTCTGGTTGAGGAACTTGGTACCACACCATTCGGTAACGGGCCAGGGGATGAGTTGGTTTTCTATTAGATCCAGGAAGAAGCGGTAGGCATCAACGGCCCCCGTGCCCACCAAAGTGGCCTGCCGGTCACCGGTGTGGTAATAGTCGGGGGCGGCTTGGGGCAACCAGACTTGGAGAAAATCGGTAGGTTCCGTGACAAATCCATACTGGACCACCTGATTGTCCGCCCCTACTTTTGTCAATTTCTTCGCCACTTGGATCAGTTCGTCCCAGGTTTTGGGCACATCCTGATCTCCCAGGCCGGCTTCGGCAAACAGAACCCGATTGTACCAAAGGGGCGTGGTCCACAGACTGAAGGGATAGGCATAGACCTTCCCGTCTTCGGCGATGAAATCCTCAAAGAAGGGTAACTGTTGACTCTTCATGTGTTCCACCAGACTGGGGGCGTAGAAATCGTCGGGGTAAGGGGAAATCAAGCCTTCAAAACCACCCCGCAAAATCTCCGGGGCCACCCCACTGACCTGGGCCATTTGCAGTTTGTCCAAGTACCCGTCGAAGGGGTGCTGCTCAACAATGATCTCGATCTCATCCTGCATTTGATTGAATTCCTCGGCCTTGCGCGCAATGAATTCTCCTAGGACATCGCTCCAGGCCCACACGGTGACAACAGTCTTCGCCGATGCCACTGAGTTGACCAACAATCCCACTAGCAGACAAAGGACCAGAACAGTAAACCGCTTTTGCATCTTTGCCACTCCTTTCTCTGTTTTTGTTATTCTTCGAGCCTTATGTGCGATGCTTTCCTTTGCCGGTAAGCCCACCTCCCCTAGCCCAACAGGGTTTGGACGAAAACTTCCTTGGCTTGCGCAACGTTCATGTCTTGACTTACCCACACTTCCGGGGATTCTTGGTAACTGAAACCATAGGGAACGCACTCATCGATGGGTAATCCTGTCGCATGTTTTTCTAGACTTATCAGGCAGCCCCGGGTAAACATTCCCACACTTTCCACCCGCAGGTGCATGGGCACCGTTTGGAAGATACCGGGCTCAATCAACCAAAGTAAGGGCGAAAGGTCGTAAAGCACCGGTTGATATCCCCATACGTCCTGGAGGGTAAGCAACAGTTCCAACATGGGGCCCCCTTTAGCTTTGAATCGTTGACGGGTTATCTCGTCTAAAGTCAGTTGTTTGCTCACACTCCAGGTGGCCAGGAAGGTCTCTATCCCGGAGCTGATCACCCGGTCCGCGGCCAGGTAGTCATTGGCGAAGTTGTGTTCACGGCGGAAATACACCGTCTCTCCACCCATGATGGCCAGTCCCTTGAGGTTTTCCTTGAGGGAAGGATATAGGTCTAAGGCGATGGCCACGTTAGTCAGCTGTCCGAGACAGACGAGGGTGATCTCGCCGGGGTGTTCCCGGGCCACCTGGTTGAAATACTCCCAGGAAGACAAAGGATATGTAGTCGCGGTGGATAGGTGTTCCGCGGCCCAAGCCAGTTGGGTCGTCAGATGAGGTGTTCTTGTTTTCGTAGGTGAGCCTTCGGCACCGATTGTGACGGGAATGTCTTTTCCGGTGGTCTTTACGATGGTCTGGGCAAGCCGAGCCCGGAGTTCTACATGATGATCCACGGTGGATATCCCCAGTACTTCCAGTTGGGGATGGATGAGGGCAAAGGCCAAAGCATAGGCGTCATCGATGTCGTTGCCGATGTCCGTATCAATCAGGATCTTGTGAACAGAGGTCACTGTGTACTTACCTCCTGAAAGCATTCGTGTTATAGTGTTAATACACTAAATATTTCATTTTTCTCAGCCCACTCCCCTTTGGCTTGGATTGGCACGCTGTTAGCATATATTGCGCGGGGTGATCCTTTGAGAGTTCCGGTTGTTATCGACACAGAAATCGGGGACAACATTGACGATGCCTTCGCCATTGCTCTGGCGGTGAATTCTCCGGAGATTGAACTGTTGGGCGTTACCACCACCTTTTATCTCCCCCGGGCCCGGGCTCTAATTGCCCGGCGCTTGCTGGGTGCCTACGGTGAGCTCCACGTCCCCGTTAGCATTGGGCTATCGCCCCGCTACCAGGGGGAACCCCCGGCGGAGTGCGATACCTTCACCCAGATGGAAGAGGCTATCCCCAAAGTGCCCCTAGGGGAGGCTAGTCCCCTCTCCGCCCTCGAGTGGCTGGAAAAGGTCACAGCCCAACGCCGGGGCATCGTCTACGTGGCCAACGGACCCTTAACAAATCTTGCAGATTTTCTCCGTCGCTACCCCGATCGGGTCACGTCCTTTCGTCAGGTGGTGCTCATGGGCGGCTGGGTGACCCAACGACTACCGGAATGGAACATCAGCCAAGATCCAAAGGCTGCAGAGGTTGTCCTCTCCTCGGGAATTCCCATTGTGTTGATCGGTCGGGAAGTGACCCTGGGTTGTATCCTAACCCAGGCCCAACGGGGAATACTGTTCAACTCTGGCTTGGCGGGCACCAGCTTTCTCATGACCCTGTACCAACACTGGGCTAAGGCGATGGGGAACACACCCCCCATCATGTATGACCCGCTCACGGTGATGTATCTTTGCGATCCTTCGGTTGTGACCTTGGAGCCGGTCCGTGTTCGGGTAAAGACAGAACCGGGCGCCAACTACGGGGTGCTCTATCGGGCGATGGATGGTTGGCCGGTGCAGATGGCCATCGATGTGGATCGGGGCCGCTATTTGAATACCCTGGTTTCCCGTCTTACGGAACATGTGGTGACCCCGGAGTGGTATCCTGTGGAGCTTTTGGTGGTCATCCGGGACGCCTTGGTGATAACTTATCCTGCGGATTGGCAGATGCGGCGGTCCACCACGGCCAAGCACATCCTGGCTTATGTCCTGGATGGTGAAGGGATGGTGGAAGCAAGGGATGGAACCACCACAAGTTTTCAATCCGGAGACATCCTTTATCTTCCGCCGGACACTCCCCATCAGTTATCCACCACTTCTGGGATGGCTGTCTCCATGCTCTATTTTGAATGCTGGCAAATGCAAGGTGGGGAGAGACAGGATTATACCCTGCCTTTAGTGGATGGAGGACTGGTGCTCTCTTTGCCGGACCCCAGTTATGTGCAGTCCCGGGTGGAACAGATTATTGACCTCTGGATGCGCCCTTCTTTCGGCAATATGTTCCTTTGTAACAGCAAGCTCCTCGCCCTCATCGCACATTTGTGCAGTTTAGCGGAACGGTCCAAGGGTGATCCCAGCAGTACCCAGGAAATGATTGAACACGTGAAGACGTTCCTGGAACAGCATGTGGAAGAAAACATCACCCTTGATCTGCTAGCCAAGGAGTTTCAGGTGAGCAAGTTTGACCTAATCCGGCTGTTTAAACAGGAACTGCAAATCACGCCGATTCAGTATCACCGGTCTTTGAAGATGCGGCGGGCCCGCACCCTTTTGGAGTTGGAACATCTGTCGGTGAAAGAGATCGCCCACCGCCTCGGTTATTCGTCGGTACAGGTCTTCAGTCGAGCCTTTAAGGCGGAGACGGGGATCAGTCCCCGGGTCTATCAACGGCTTGCTAACCGGTCATGAATGACCAGTCTTCGTTCATCTACTGGGTATATGCCCGTTCTGCCCAACAGGGGGTAAGGGCCATTTCAGACCGTCACACGGTCATTAACGGCGGAAGTGTTGACCGTGTCGATTTTTCTGCCCAGGAAAACCGAAAGCTATCTGTAGAAATCGTCCAAACACTTCGGGCACGACGGCCGTAAAGGTAAAGGAATTGTCCCCTTGGGTCTGGAAGGAAAACAGTTGGGCGGGAAGTATCGCTGGGTTTGGTGGTCGTGGACAGGATCCCATAGTACGTGTTTATCCTTCTTCTGTGTATGTCATATGGGGGAAAAAGAACCTGAGCTGCCAGACCATGAACCTAGCCTCTTTTCCCGCAAGGATTTGATCGGTCCTTACCATTGCCCCTACCCTAACTGGTCCTGCCTCACCGAGAACCAGTAAACATTGACTTCATAGCATCGTGCCAAGGGCAACAAAAGACATCCCAGAAGGACCCAGCGGACTGTCTTGGTCATGGATACTCTCCCCTGCTGCAATCGAAATCTGGTTCTGAGATGCAGGTAAGATCTGCGGAGACCTACCCCCTACTTGACTGGGTTACCTCCTTGCGGTTCTTCCAAGGACATGTGCTGGGAGGGGTTCGGGTTTTTCCAGCTGTTATTACTCCTCCAACAAAAGGGCCCGCACCGGTGCCGACTCCACCCCTGTCAACTTCAACGGGGCGATGAGCAGAGTGTAATTCCCCGGGGGTACGTGTCCCAGGCGAAGTCCCTCCAGAATCTTGATCCCCGCTCGAAAGAGGGTTCGGTGGGTCAAATGATCCGGCTGATCCCGCTCGATTCCCAAAGAGTCGATGCCAACTCCGGATACTTGTCTTTCCACCAGGAACTGGGCGGCGGTGACATCTACATAGATGAAATCCTCCCCTGGATTGTCAACCAGGGAGTTTTGCGTCTTGAACAGGGCAAATAGTCCCGGTGTGAAGGGCAACCCCTTCAGTTCCTCTGCACTGATGTGGTCCTTTACGTGGGTAAGATCGTAGACCTGGCAAGGGACGATTAGTTCTTCCAGGGAATAGGCTTCGATGGTGCTCCCGTCGGCTAGCATATGGAAGGGAGCATCCAAGTGGGTTCCCGTGTGTAAATCCAGGGACACCCGGGTCTGGTGGATACCCTGCTTGCGGTGGCTAGCAATGGTAATAAACTGGGGGCGCAGTTGTTCCCGGTTTTTGTAGACTGGCATTTTGGGTTCAATTGTCATGGAAACATCGTAGGCGATCTTCACAGTCAACCCACCATACCTTTCCATCCTGTGCTAGTAGTTGCTGGGCTTCCTCCGGTCCCCAGGTACCTGCGGGGTACTGGGGAATCTCGGAAGTATCCCTTTCCCAAGCTTCTAAGATACTCTGTACGTACTCCCATGTGGCCTCAACCTCGTCCCAGCGGGTAAAGAGGGTCGCATCCCCCACCAGGATGTCATGGAGCAGACGCTCATAGGCTTCTGGGGAGTTTTCGGGGTAGTCGCAGTTTTGGCAGAAGGACATCAGCACCGGCCGCAGGTTGAACTCTGTGTCCGGTTCCTTCACGTTGAACTGGAATGCGACCCCCTCCTCTGGTTGGATTTTGATTACTAACAAATTGGGGGCCAAATCCCCTAGAAACGAGAGGTTGGAGTTTTTCTTGAACTCCACCACCACTTGGGCTGAGCGTTGCGGCAGGCGTTTTCCGGTACGGAGGTAAAAGGGTACCCCCTGCCACCGGGGATTATCGATGTATAGCTTCATGGCCACGAAGGTTTCCCGCTGAGAGTCCGGGCTTACATAGGGTTCCTGCCGGTAACCGACTACCGTTTCCCCATGGATCGTCCCCGGACCGTATTGTCCCCGCACCACTTGGGTGGCAATGGTCTCCTCCGTCAGGGGTCGCAGGGCCTTGATCACCCGGACCTTCTCATCCCGCAGGGCATCCGCAGAAAAATCCCGGGGCGGCTCCATAGCGGTGAAGGCCAACACCTGCATCAAGTGGTTTTGGACCATATCCCGCAGGGCCCCCGCCTGTTCATAGTAGCGGCCCCGTTGACCGATCCCCACCGATTCGTTCACCTGAAGTTGAATGCTGGCCACATGATCCTTGTTCCAAAGGGGTTCAAAGACTGTATTGGCCATGCGGATCATCATGATGTTTTGCAGCATTTCCTTCCCCAAGTAGTGATCCAGCCGAAAAATGGCCGACTCGGGGAACACCGCGGCCAGTTCCTGTTGCAAAGCGCGGGCCGAAGCCAAGTCCCAGCCGAAGGGTTTTTCCAGCACCACACGGCTGTCCTTTGCTAGACCCGCCGCTGCCAGTTTCCGTACGGTGGGAGCGAAAACCTCCGGAGGGACCGCCATGTAAAAGATGTGTTGCTTTTGCTGGCTGCCCGTAAGCTTCGCAAGGAAAGCTTCCAGGGAGGCGAAGGTATCCGACTTGGCAAGATCCAGGGCTTGGTAATGGAATAGACGTAGAAAGTCCACTTCCAGGGCATGGGGTTTCTTTCGAGAATGCTCCTGGATGCAGCCGGCCACGTAGTCTTGAAAGGCTTGCCGGTCGTACTCCCGTCGACCCACGCCTACCACCTGGGTGCCGGGGGGTAGACGCTTCACTCGATAGAGGTTATAAAGGGCGGGATAAAGCTTCCGGCAGGCCAGATCGCCGGTGCCGCCGAAGATCACCAGTGTGCTGGGTTCCGGGGTGACATTCCTCTTAGCGAAAAACATCCCTATACCTCCTCCTCACGGGACCAGTCGGTATGAAAGTACCCGGGTTTGTCGATTCGGCGGTAGGTGTGGGAGCCGAAGTAGTCCCGCTGCAGTTGGATGAGGCTTGCGCTGGACCGGTGAGTCCGATACCCGTCATAGTAGGCCAAGGCGGATCCGAGGGCGGGGATGGCGATTCCCGAGGTTATTCCGAGACACACACAACTGCGCCACGAAGCTTGGGCCCTGGCTAAGGCTGCCCGGAAGGGTTCTGCCAACAGGAGATTCTTGAGATTGGGTTCTTGGGCAAAGCTTTGGGCAATAGGAGCCAAGAGCTTTGCCCGAATAATACATCCATTGCGCCAGATCTTGGCCACCGTTTCTAAATCCAGTTCCCAGCCGAAATCCCGGGAGGCTTGTCTGAGTAAAGCAAAGCCTTGGGCGTAGATACAGATCATGGCGGCATAGAGAGCTTCCCTGAGGTTCCTAATGGTATTTTCCCTATTGGCCGGTTCCACCGGGGCGGGGCCCTGCAGTTGCTTTGCGGCTTCCTGCCTTTCCAGGTGCAATGCAGACAGGTATCGGGCATAGAGGGCTTCGGCCAGGGTAGGTGTGGGCACACCTAAGTCAAGGGATTGGCCCACGGTCCACATGCCTGTGCCCTTTTGCTCCGCGGCATCGAGGACCACATCCACTAAGGGGCGCTGAAGGGTCGCATCGACACGGCGCAGAATGTGGACCGTGATCTCGATTAAATAGGCTCCCAGTTCTCCCTGGTTCCACTGGTCGAAGACGTTGGCGATCTCCTCCACTCCCATGCCCAGATGATGGCGCATGAGGGCGTAACACTCCGCGATGGCTTGCATGAGGGCATATTCAATGCCGTTATGTACCATCTTGACAAAATGACCTGTCCCGCCGGGGCCGAGGTAGGCACAACAGGGTGAGCCGTCCGCGGCCTTGGCGGCAATGTCTGTAAGGAGGTCTTCCACTAGGTGGTAGGCCTTCGGATCCCCGCCGGGCATCAGGCTTGGACCATGGCGGGCGCCCATCTCTCCTCCGGAAATGCCTACTCCAAGATACTGGACTCCCTTTTCCCGGCAGAGGGCCTCTCTGCGGATGGTATCCTCAAAGAACGAATTCCCCCCATCCATGATGAGATCCCCCGGTTCCACCAGTTCTAAGAGATCCAAAAGCACCGGGTCCACAGCAGCTGCGCTGACCATCAATAGGATCCGCCGTGGCCGCACGAGGGAGGCGACGAAATCGGACAGAGAATAGAAAGCGTTGATACTCTCCGTAGGGTTTTGCTCTAGAAAAGAACGGGTGCGGTCTGCGCTGCGATTGTACACACTGACCCTGTAACCGTGATCGGCGAAGTTGAGGGCCAGATTCTGCCCCATCACCGCCAGACCCACAATCCCGATATCCCCGTTAGCCATGCTGATCCCTCCTGGATACGTGGTATTTTGGCTGGAAGATCACAGAGTATCATCCGCGGCTGCGGCCACCACCTGCTCTGCCGCCAGGATCTCCCAGGAGGCCCCTGCCTGGGGCTGGGTGTGTAGGATGACTTCCTGGTTTCCGTTGCGCTGTAGCTTCGTGTAAAGCTCGGGCCGTTCTTCGCGGATATACTTCCCATAGTATTCCCTGGTCATCGCCTCAATCAAGGGCTCGACGCGTTTTTTCTCCACCAAGGCCACCGCACAGCCGCCAAAGCCGGCTCCGGTCAGCCGCGCTCCCTGGGCCCCATGCTGCCGGGCCAAGGTGACCAGCTGATCCAGTTCAGCACAGCTGATCCCATAATCCACGGCACAGGACTGGTGGGAGGCGTTCATCAGATCACCGAAGCGTTCCGCATCACCTGCTTTGAGATAAGCGAAGGCTTGCCGCACCCGATGTCCTTCGGTGAGGGCATGGCGGAATCGCGGCCAGAGGGCAAATCCCGAGTCTGGCACATCCAGCAGGTCTTCTCGCCCGCCGGTACGCATGTGTTGTTCGGTAAAAGCTGCCAGGGAGAGCTCCAATTCCTGGGCCACCCTTGCCGGTGTCCACTGACCCTGTAGAATGCGCTGAGCTTGCGATAAAAGCTCTTCGGGACCATTCCCATACCGAAGGATCAACTCACCTAAGTTACCAAGCTCAACCCCCACAAGGTGGCGGGAGACGATCCGGGTGGCCAGTTCACTCTCTTTGGCCCGCATGTTGAACAGCAGGCGTACCCTTTCGGTTTTGGGGGCTGTAACCAGACTGTTAAAGACCACCACGTGATAATCCTCCGGTATCGAGACCGGTTGCGTGGCCAGGTCAGGGAAGAACTCAATCTTCAAGGCACAATTTTCTTGGGCCAAAAGACAGATGGTCTGGTCCATCCCTCCCCCGGCGGTGCCCACATATCTTTCCGCCGAGGCCATTAGTTTGGCCATCTCCTCTGGAGAGAATCCAAGGTCGTTGGCTGCGCTGAAGGCCAAGCCGATGGAGACCACCAGGGCCGAAGAAGAACTCAGACCCGCGGCCTTAGGGATGTCACCGTGAACCAGGACGGACATGCCCCGGAATTTGAAACGGGGTTCCTTTTCTAAAACCGTATTAACCAGCTTCCAGACCGCGGCTTTGGCGTAGTTGCCCCAATCCCCCGTGGGATACGGTTCAATATCCGGCTTTATGTCGAATTCCCGTTCGGGGAAATGGGGGTCCAGGTTGCGCAGTACTACCTTGCTGTCCTCCCTGGGGGCAAAGACGGTGCGAATCGACCGGCAGATAGCCATCGGTAACACTGGTAGTCCATTGTAGTCCGTATGTTCACCAATCAAATTGACGCGACCCGGTGCCTTCGTTTTACCATAGGGATACTGCTGTGGAAAATGGGCGCTAAAGGCTTGTAAAAGACTGTCTTCTTTCATAAAGCATCAGGGCCTCTTACTTAGTGGTGGCGGCCCAACCTCCCTTGTAAGAGATTTGTTTTCGATTTATTCTTTCTCCCGCATGAGGGTCTGGATCCGTTCCAGCTCCTCCACGGTTCCGATATCCCCCCAGTGTCCTTCTAAAGGATAGGCATATAACTTGCGCTGTTCTGCAAGCATTTGGGCGATGGCGCTAGAAAGCTCGTACTCGCCTCGTACTGAAGGGGTAAGACGGCCCGTGTAGGTGAAGATAATCGGTGAGAAGACAAACAGGCCCGCATTGTTCCAGTTGGTAGTGGAGGTC
The DNA here is from genome assembly GCA_012839765.1 of Bacillota bacterium. Taxonomy (NCBI): domain Bacteria; kingdom Bacillati; phylum Bacillota; species Bacillota bacterium. The sequence goes on along the minus strand of DUMW01000007.1, from coordinate 39,421 downwards.
CCCTGTGGGGGTTTCTCAATGATCTTCGTTACTCGCTTGTTTTCGTCGAAATATACCGCAGCACCCGCGTAGGGGTCTTCCACCCAATTTACGGCCAAGAGTCCGTCGGCCTCGATTTGTTCCCAAAGGCTTCTCATGTCCCGATAATTCCCCGGGGAGATGATGATGTCACCATAGGTCATCACGAAGGGTGATGGGCCCACCACATCCTTAGTTAGATGCAGGGCGGAACCCGTTCCGTTTAAGACCTTCTGCTCTACATATTCTATGCTTACACCCAGCTTGCTGCCATCTTTCAGCAGTTCCTGGATCATCTCACCGTGGTAGCCGATTACCACGATCAATTGATCAATGTCCGCCCCTTTTAATCCCTGGATGATGTGTTCGATGGCGGTGATCCCCCCCACATCCATCAGGGCCTTGGGGCGATCCTTAGTTAACCCCTGCAGACGCGTTCCCTTGCCTGCAGCGAGAATTACTGCTTTCATACTGGAATCGTCCTCCGCTTCATCACTACGCTACATCCATAGCTTGTCCCCACCGATGCTGCATCTAATCCTGGGATCCTAGTTCGGTGTGGATACTTTTTACTCTTTCGTCAGGACCCCCCGTGAACCCTGCCCGAGGAGGAAATTTCATGCCCGTAGCCCCGGTCTTCCTTCCTCTAGGATCCGGCGGAGCCCCCGCTCGAAGGCCAGGTCATCTTCCCTGGTTCGGGCCGCCGGCCCCTTGGTGCGGCCGCCGCTGCGTCGGAATTTTGCCTTTTGGAAACGTTCATCCAGCAGGAAGTCGATCCTTTGGGCCGTATATTCCCTGCCGAAGAAGTTGAGGACCCGGCCCTTACGTCCTAGGACCAGGGCGGCCAGGCCCCAGTCTTGGGTAACCACGATGTCTTCCGGCGCCACCCGGTTCACGATGGCCAGATCTGCCTCGTCGGGTCCGTTGCCCACGGTGATGTGCAAGGGGTTGTCGATGTCATGATTGAATGACGATACGGTGAACAGTGGCAGATGGAATTCGCTGCTTATCTGTTGTAAAATCTTTAACACCGAGCGGGGACAGGCATCGGCATCTACGAGTATCTTACGTGGGTCGATACCCACCACCCCCTAAGAGATGAAAAGTCCTTGGGCTAGACATGAAAAAACTCCTTTACCCCTAGGGGCAAAGGAGTCTCGGCTACCGCTAATTAATATCTGCTACGCTTCTGTGAAAAACAATCCCGACAATACACCGGCCGGTCCCCGCTGGGTTGAAAGGGCACTTGGGTTTCTTGCCCACAGTCGGAACAAACCGCTCGGTACATGGCCCGCTGCCCCGTTTGGGCAGTGGATCTCTGGTTGCCATTACGCTGTTGTTTTCTTGCTGCACGACACTCGGGACAACGGCTCGGTTCGTTTTCGAACCCCTTCTCCGCATAGAAGGCCTGCTCCGATGCAGTAAAGGTAAAGTCTTTTCCACAGTCGCGACATGATAGGGTCTTGTCTTGGTACATTTAGGGTATCTCCTCACAAAGGTTTATTGCTCAACACAGAAGGAGCTAACTTATTTCCCCGAGCAACAAACCATAGGAGGAGGGGTAAATAACGTTATGTCCCTGTTCTGTGGACTTGAGCTCTTGCATTATATCATGGGCGAAAGTAAAAGTAAATATACCCATTTGTACAATTTTGTTTTCTTGTAGGACTCTGCTATTTCTCCCCTGTCTGTTCCTATCCTTCCCGGGATTGGCGTCTGCCGGGTCTGTGGGTGCCAATTTGGGCTCTGCCATCTTCTTCCCAAAGGTCCAACGGTGTCCCGAATATTTGCCTTTCGCCGGGAAGGATAATAAAGTAGCTGTTTATATTTTGGAGGAGGGATCCGATGAAACGCTTGCGGGTTGGCATTATCGGTACGGGGATGGCCTTTGAACGGCTGCACTTGCCCGCCTTCCAAAGGCTATCCCAGGAGTATGAACTGGTGGCCCTGGCGGATTTGGAGTTCAACAAAGCCCGGGCTTGGGGTGAAAAGCTTGGGATCTCCGAGGCACACATCTATGACGATTATCGAAAGATGATCAGCGAAGAAGACTTGGACGTAATTGACATCATCGTCCCCATTCCCCTTAATTTCCGGATCACCCAGGAAGTCGCGGAGATGGTGGCCCATTCCCACCGGGGGATCATCTGTGAAAAGCCCTTAGGTAGCAACCTCGAAGAGATTGAGGCGGCCCGGGAGTTGCCCCGTCGTTATGGGGTGCCCATCATGATCGCGGAAAACTACCGCTATGATGCCGAGACAGACCTTCTGCGGGATTTTGTCCGGGAAAAACGGGTGGGTGACGTGGTCTATTTCCTCCAAAACCGGGTGGTAAACATGCCCCAGGATATGCTCGGGAACCAGTTTGCCGCTAAGGAATGGCGGCAACATCCCGTCTATCCGGGGGGTGTGATCACCGATACGGCGGTACATGATATCGGCGCCCTTCGCCATATCTTCGGTGCCATCAAGCAGGTCCAGGCCTTCGGTGTGCCCTGCCAGGAGGATTGGTCTCCCTTCTTGGTGATCAACGCCAATTTCCAGTTCTACAGTGGTGTTACCGGTCACTTTTCCTTCTATTGCGCGGGCATGGAGATGCAGCGACCTTTGATCGGACTGCGGATCTTCGGTACCGAGGGCATGATCTATCTGGAGGAGAAGGATGCGGGAACGATCAATATCGCGTACAACGACGGTTCCCAGGAACAGATTCCCTACCAGCCTGAACAGGGCTTTTACCGAGAACTGCTCAACTTCCATAAGGCCATGAACCACGAGGAACCCATCGCGGTGACCCCGGAACTGGAATTTGGGGATACCTTGACAGTGCTGAAGATGGTAGAGTCCGCGGCCAATGATGGTGAGGTTCTGCCGGTGGACGAAGTGGCCGAGTATGCGGTCACCTATTGATTCAAGCAAGGGAGCCACCAAGCCGGTTGCTCCCTTCCACCCTAGACTACTTTTCGTACCTCCTGCCTTGCCGCGGCCACAAAGGCGGTGATGTTCTCCCAGGGCACATCGGGTTCCAACACGTGGGTGGGCGCTAGCACAAGGCCGCCTTCCTTTCCAAGGGTGCGGATCCGGTCCGTGACGTAGGCAAAGACTTCCTCCGGGGTACCAAAGGGCATAATGGTCTGGGTACCCACCGTTCCCCAGAAAGCTAGCTTCTTACCGTAACGACGCCGAAGGTCCAAGGGATCCATGCACTCCGGTTGTACGGGATTTAGCACATTGACCCCTATTTCCACCAAATCATCGAGAATGGGCCCGATAACGCCGTCGCTGTGATACCAGATATGTACTTCTCTGTTGACCTCCTTTGCCGCGGCGATCACCTTGGCCATCCGTGGTTTTAGCCACTTTCGCCAAGTTTCCTGGCTCATCAACAGTGCCCTTTGGGAACCCACGTCGTCCCCTAAACGGACCATGTCCACCCCGGCCTGGGCAAACCCCCGGGCGAGGGAAGCATTGAGCTCCGTAATTCGGTCCAACAGGGCCGAAGCAAGGTCTTGGTTTAGGTAAAAGTCCATGAGGAGGTTTTCCATGCCCCGCAAGTACCAGGCAGTCTCAAAGATGTGGCCCACAAAGGCGCTGACAAAAAGGTCCCGCCGGTGGTAGTCCTGCACCTGGGCTTCCAGGTGGGCCATCCGGTAGGGTGCGTCGCTATCGGGGAAGGGATAAGCCAATATTTCCGCAGGATCCTGGGCACCGGCCAAGGGATGGAGCATCTTTGTGAAATGATAATATCCCCCCGGACGATGGGCTACCCCGAACTCGTCTAGCCACAGTCCGCTGATGTCTTCGGAATAGTATTTCTGGTAATCGTGCACCTGGTTGCTGGGACCTAGGTGGGCTGTGCGCATGTCCAATTGAAAATACTCCTCGGGCGACGTGGCGCCGGTCCGCTTCTTGAACTCTTGTAGGACCGCTGGTACAAATCCCAACTCAAAGGGAATGCGATCGGTCCTCTCGTGCCGGAGCGCCGCATGTACCCGTTCCCGTGGTAACATATCCATGCCTCCTTTAGTAACCTTGCGTGCACCAAGGATTCTGTCATTTATATCCCATGTTTAGGTTCTACTACAACAATACCGAGCCCTTCTGATTTGCGCAATGCCGCCGACAGACCTGATCCAAACAAGGGGGTTACCTCTGATTGGTGGGCTTTATCCTATGATTCCAACGTCTAGACGGCGGTTGCAACGAAAAATAGACCACTAACGCGAGTTAGTGCTGTTAGTTAGATTATACGTTGTTGGCTGACACGGGTCAATACTGCGACTAGGCCAGGCTTGTCGTGGAGATCAATGAGCAGCAACACCTAGCTCTTCTGGAACAACACACCTTGTCAAAAGGGAGATAAATTTCGCACTTGCCTTCACCCTTATGGCAGGGACAGGGCGACCCATTGTCGAATTCTCCCAGCAACTAGCGCGCGTTAGTTGTCTAGCTTGCGGGCTTAGCAATCTGTGTTTATGGGGGTAAAGAGCGTGGCACTGAAACAGAATTATTTGGTTTATCGTGATGGCGACGTCTTTCGGGTGGTGGGTCAAGTTGATGGCAAGCAATTGGCTGTTGCCGAGGATGCCTCAAGGGCTATCCAGACCGCTGTTGATTCCCTGACCAGTGGCGGCCGGGTCATTCTAAGCAACGACACCTTCCCCATCGGTGAACCGATTCGCCTGGGGACCGGGTTGAGCTATGCGGCAGTGGAAAAGCAACGGTCCTGGAGGTTAGCTCTGGAAATGAGTCCGTGGGGGTGATCTGTCAGGGGGCCAAGGGAGTGACCATCGCGGATCTGACGGTCCGGTCGGAAAGACCATGCGGGGCCCTGGCGGGCATCGTGTTGGACGGCTGTGGGGACTGCCATGTGCGGGCAGTGCTATGCCAAGGATTTGCCGGGTACGGTATCTGGGTGCGGAACGCTTCCTTCCTATGTAGTATAAGTCAGTGTAGCGCGGCAGACAATGGGAAAGCAAACATCTACTTCGATGAACTGGCTTGCAACAGTGCCGCTGGGGATTTCGTCCCCAACGTGGTCGCGAACTGTATCACCTACGGGGGCGGTACAGGAATTGCGTGCAGTAACACCATAGTCCTTAACATCCTCGGTTGCGCGGTCTTTCAACCGGAGAACCATGCCTATCATCTGTTTAACACCAGCAACAGTGTTCTGATCTCCGGCTGTAGGTCTTTTCAGGTGGGTAAAGACGCAGTGCTGGTTGAATCCTCCAACGAGATCAACATTTCCAGTAATGTTTTCTGCTGGCATCGTGGCCACGGGATTGTCCTCAAAGATGTCAATTGGGGGACCATCAGTGCCAACGAGGTCATTGATACCGGTGTGCGGGACTTAGAGGGCAATCTGAACAACGGGATCATGCTCCTTTCCGGTACTAAGGGCATTCAGGTTACCGCCAATAGCATCTTCAACTGGGGCGATCAGGTCATCATGCAGACGGGGATCTATGAAGATCAAACCTGTCTCAACAATTCCATCACCAACAACAACATCAATTATTGTCACGATGATATTATTGCCCTGGGGACGGGAACCATGGTGGCCAATAACCTGGGCTACAAACCGGCGGCCTATCTGCGGATGGACAACCCCCCCTACCCCGACTTTACCAGGGTGAAAGTAATGAACTTTATTGGACGGTGAGGCGAGGACTCTTTCGGATAATCCTCGGTGAGTTCAAAACCCAACATCGGCATGGGACGTCCTTCTCCCATGCCGATGTTTAATGGTTGTCCTTGGTAACAGGACGGGTTCCGGCAGAAAAACGTGGGGCCTCTCAGGATGAGGCTTTACTGAGTGTTCTAAAATAGTGGTCAAAGAAGGCTTCTGGGTTAACCTCCACCGCAATCCGGTGGGGGTTACCGTTGGTGTTTTCGGACCAGTAGGTCGTCCCCTCGATGGCGGGATCAGCGATTTCCACGGTGACGTGACCGTCCCTATAGGTACATAGATCCGGTTCGAAGATCACCGTGGCCGCCAAGGGGTCGTGGAAAGTAATCCGGTCCCGCTGGCGGAACCATATCTCGGCAAACTTCAGGGCTGTGCCCAAAATGGGCCCAGTGAATTTCTCCCTGGCTTCCTCCGCGGAAATGACACATCTTCTTGTCACGTCCAAACCGATGGAAAGGCACTCCGCGTAGTGGTAGACCAACGCTGAAGCGATGGGATCCACCAAGGCATTCCACTCCCGTCCCTCGGTAAGGAACTGACCGATCATCAGTACCGTTCTCTTGAGTAATTTGGGCAACTCCGGATCCATGGCGAAAAGCAGTCCCACGTTGGTCATGGGACCCACCGCCAAGAGAGTCACTTCTCCGGGATTCTCCCGGATCGTGCGCTGCATGAATTGCAGGTAATCTGTCGGGAATTCCGTCCGGTGGGGAACCTCCGGCAAGACCTCCGCCTGGGGAACATGGGGCTGCCCCCTGCCTGTGAGGAGCACTTCCCGGCGTCCAGCATAGATGGGTACTTCCACCCCAGCACTTTGGCAAAGGGCGTCGGCAATCATGGCCCGGGCCTGGGTGTCACCGCTAACGGTGGTAATTCCCAATAACTCGCACCGGGGTTCAGTGAGCAAATAGGCCAGACACAGGGCATCATCGATGTCTGAACCAAGATCCGTATCCAGAAGCACTTTTACCTTTTGATCCATCGGTTACATCCTTCCTTACTGGTATTCCATCCAACTAGACCAAACTGCTTGACACGATATAGCCCTGTTACTTCGCCTAACGATTGTGAATTCCTTTTACCTTAATTGGGTTTAGTTTAATATTTATTGCGGCGGTGACAGTCCGAAGACAGTCTCCGGTTATTCCCTCGCTGCCGCTGCATCGGCGAAACCAGGCACCTCCACGGGTTCTTGCGGGGGTTGGTAGGTGGGCACAAGGGCTTTGAGGGCTTGCCGTACCACCTCCGGCGGAGGGGACTGTTTGATGATCTCTTCCAGGAGACCTAACTGTCTTTCCAGTTGGTCCATGTCCACATCCTGCAATTTCGCCACGAAAATCTTCTCATGCTTGGTACTCTCCGTATGTTCTTCGTCGGTGAGGATCTCTTCATACAGTTTTTCTCCCGGCCGGGTGCCGATAATCTTAATCTCAATATCCTTACCCACCTGTAACCCTGAAAGACGGATTAGATCCCGCGCTAAATCGATGATCTTCACTGGTTCTCCCATATCCAGCACGAAGACTTCTCCACCATGTCCTAAGACCCCAGCCTGGAGCACCAGCTGGCAAGCTTCGGGAATGGTCATGAAATATCGGGTCATCTCCGGATGGGTGACGGTCACCGGTCCCCCCTTGGCGATCTGTTGTTTGAACAGGGGTACCACGGAACCACAGCTGCCCAATACGTTGCCAAAGCGTACCGCCACAAATTCGGTACTGCTCAGCCTGTTAGCCGCTTGGACGATCATCTCCGCGATGCGTTTGGTGGCCCCCATGACACTGGTGGGGTTGATGGCCTTGTCGGTGGAGATCATGACAAAGCGTTTTACACCATATTTGATCGCCACCTGCACCACGTTGTAAGTGCCAAAGACATTGTTCTTCACCGCTTCCTCCGGATGGTCTTCCATGAGGGGCACGTGTTTGTGGGCCGCGGCGTGGTAGACCACATCGGGGCGAAATCTAGAGAAAACAGCCTCTAGTTTGTGCCAGTCTCGGATGCTGCCCACCACCGTATGTAAATCTAGCTGGAAATACTCGTCTTTCAAATCATGTTGAATCTGGTAAAGATTGTTCTCGCTGATGTCAAACAAAACCAAGGTTTTCGGTCGGAACCGAGCCACCTGGCGGGCCAGTTCCGAACCGATGGAACCACCCCCGCCGGTGATCAACACCGTCTTGCCCGACAGGTGACCGCGCACATGTTCTTGATCGATCCGCACCGGTTCCCGGCGCAGCAGATCCTCCAGTTGCACTTCCCGAAGTTTCCCCAGATCCACCTTGCCTTCCAGGATCTCGTAAATACCGGGAACTATCTGTACTTTGGCGGTGGTTTGGTCACAGAAGGACAAGATCCGTTTGATCTGATTGCCCGACGCCGAGGGGATGGCGATAATAATCTCATCAATGTTATGGGCCGCCACTAACTCCGGCACCTGTTCCACTGTGCCCAGGACCTTGATGCCCCGGATGTATCGTCCGAGCTTGTCCGACGCATCATCGACAAAACCTACGACCTTTTTCCCCAACTCTCGATGGTTACACAGTTCCTGGGCTACCAGGGTGCCGGCATCTCCGGCGCCGATGATCAGTACTCGGGTTTGGTTAGCGGGCGCAGCCGTAATCCGGGCCTGATGCTCCCTGTACAGTCTTACCCCTGAACGCAAAGCCCCCAGGGCAACGATGGTCACAAACCAGTGGATGACAAAGACACCTTTTGCCAAGGGTACTGAATGCAGTAGAGGGGTTACGAAAACCACCGCTATGGTTCCCATGGTCACTCCCAGGGTCATCCGAAGTAGATCCTGGCTGGAAGCATACCGCCACACACCGCTGTACATTCCGGAAAACCCAAAAACCACCAAGGTCAGTAGGGAGACAACGACGTAGTGGGAAATGGGCCATTGTGCGATAATCTCCGAGGTTTCCTGACCGTAGTAAAGGAATGTACTGAAGATTAAAGAAGCGTGCACGAGAAACACATCAAGCACCATGAGAGCCAGTTTTCGTTTATTTAAGATCATGGATTCACCATCCCTTCCCACCAGCGTCGTCTCGCCGGTCATGGGCATCCCCGGTGTAGAAGACCTTCTGGATCTGTCGAAACGATTGTGCCAAGGACACATTCGCGTTATATTATGACACAGGCAGGCTATGCCGGCAATGGTATAGAACGACGTTGTGGCCGTGATTTGACTAACTAGTCCGCTCCTGGCTCTTGGAAGCTTGTGTCAATCATAGCACAATTTGTAACGCAATACTACCAAAGTCCTAGGGGAAAACTAAGCGAATTGTCTCGCTTATGTAGTCAAAACCCTACTAAGTTTGCCTGTACCGTCTTTTATGGGGAAACCGGGAAGGTTGGATTGGGACACAGGTCCTGGGACGATGTGACTCTCAGGTATGTTGCCTCGTTGAATGAGAAGCAGGAGTTGGCTTGCGCCTTTCAGAACATGTTAATATATACCAGAAGGAGACTGGATAAAGGACGGTGCAGCAACGTGGCGATTATCGGTATCGATGTGGGGGGCACCAACACCGACGCAACCTTGATTTCCCAGGGACGGGTGTTGGCCATGGCCAAAACACCCACAGATCACGCGAATCTCTTGGCAAGTACAACGAAAGCCCTCAGGGAGATCCTCCGGGCCTATCACAGTGAGGAACCGGTGGCACTGCATCTTTCCACTACCCTGTCCACCAATACCATTGTAGAAGGGAAAGGTGAGCCTACCGCTGTATTGGCGATTCCCGGTCCGGGTGTGAATCTGCAGGAGCTGGCCTTGCCTATTCCCTTGCACCAGCTCCGGGGCTATGTGGACCACCGGGGACGGGAGGTTGCTCCCATTGATCCCCAGGAAGTATTGGAGGCGGTACGGAAGGTCAATGCCGAAGGAATGGGGGCCCTGGCCATTGTGGGTAAGTTCTCCCACCGTAATCCCAGCCAGGAGGAAGCTGTGCAAGGGGTGGTGCGGAAAAGTGGAGTCCCGTTCAGCCAGATCACCTTAGGCCATCGTCTTTCGGGGCGCTCGAATTTTCCGCGCCGGATTGCCACTGCCTACCTGAATTCCCGGGTAGCAAGACAACAGCTGCACTTTGTGCAGACCATCCAACAAGTATTGGCAGACCATGGGGTCATCAAGGAGGTGCGGATCCTCAAAGCCGACGGAGGAACCATGTCCCTCGAGGATTCAATCCTGCGCCCGGTGGAGACCATCCTTTCGGGGCCTGCAGCCAGTATCATGGCGGCCTTGGCGCTTACCCAGCATCCCCAAGATAACGCAGTAGTGGTGGACATCGGTGGTACTACCACCGATATCGCCGTAATTGTCAACGGTGAACCGCTTTTTGAACGTAAGGGAGCCGAAATTGCCGGTTACCGTACCCTGGTGCCGGCTTTGTTCAGCCGTTCCCTTGGCCTGGGAGGCGACAGTACGGTACAGGTGGTACCCACCGAGGACCAGCAGCTTGATTTTCGCTTGGGTCCCACCCGAGCGGGTTTGCCTGCGGCCCTGGGTGGAACAGGACCTACCCCCATCGATGCCGCGGTGGCCTTGGGATTGGCTCCCCTGGGCAGCCGGGACCGGGCTGTGGAGTCTTTAAAGTGTTTTGGCAAACCCTGGGGGCTTGACTGGCAGGACGTGGCCCAAGGGATCATGACCGCCTTCGCCCAGCAGCTAGCCCAGGCCATTCGGGATATTTATGATCACTTGGCCTGTGTGCCGGTCTATACCATCTCGGAGATCCTTGCCCCACCGGATATTCGACCCCGAAGGATCATTGGCTTGGGAGCCCCCGCTGGGGTCTTTGTACCCCTTGCAGCGGGGCAACTTGGTCTACCCTGGGAGATCCTACCGGCCCATGCCGGTGCCAACGCGATTGGGGCTGCGGCTGCCCGCCCCACCGCCAGTATCACCTTGCACGCGGATACAGAGCAGGAAGTACTTACCGTCCCGGAACGGGGTATTCGACAGAGGATTCCCCGGGCACTTCTTTTCGATGGAAAACGGGCCCGGGCGGAAGCCATTGCCCAGGGTAGACAATATGCCCAGGAGTTGGGATTAGCTGATTGTGACGATGTCTATGTGGTGGAAGCCGAAAGCTTCAATGTGGTGCGGGGCTTTCAGACAGTAGGTCAGATCCACACCATTCGGGCCCAGGTACGTCCTAAGGTGTATAGGGTCCACGGGGTCTTTGGGTCAGAAGGAGCTGATTCTCAATGCTAAAAGCAAAACGGTCCGTGGGACTTGTGTTTTTCCCTGCCTTTGACTGGTGCATCACTCCGGATCATCCCGAGCGGGAGGAACGGCTGCTTTATACCCGGGACCAGATTATGGAAGAAGGCTTGCTGGATATTGAAGGCATTGAGGAATACCGTCCCACGGTCGCCGCGACCAAACACGTCCAGCGGGCTCATATTTGTGTCCCTTCAGTGGCCAGTCTTGTTACCGAGTCCCATCTCATCGCCGCGGGTGGCGCGATGCTGGCTGCGGATCTAGTCTTGGAAGGCAAGGTGGAACGGTCCTTTGCCCTCCTGCGCCCACCGGGGCACCACGCCATGCGTATTGTCCACGGCTCCCGGGGCTTTTGTACGGTAAACAGCGAGGCCATCATGGTGGAACACATCCGACATCGTTTCGGACCCCAGATGAGAATTGCCATCGTGGATACCGATGCCCACCATGCCGACGGTACCCAGGACATTTTCTACAACGATCCCTATATCCTCCATATTTCCCTCCACCAGGATGGCCGGACTCTTTATCCCGGAAGCGGAGGCGTTTTCGAACGGGGTGGCCCGGCAGCCCGGGGTCAGACGGTGAATATTCCCCTTCCGCCGGGGACAGGGGATGCAGGCATACTTTATGTCTTGGAGGAACTGGTGATGCCGATTCTGTCCGCGTGGCAGCCGGATCTGGTGATCAATGCCGCAGGCCAAGATAACCATTACTCGGATCCCCTGACCAACATGCGCTTCAGTGCCCAAGGTTACGCCCGGCTTACAGAAATGCTCAATCCCGATATCGTGATCTTAGAGGGCGGCTATTCCATCGAAGGGGCCCTGCCCTATGTAAACGTCGGGATCCTTTTGGCCCTTGGGGGGTTGGACTATAGCCAGGTGCGAGAACCGGACTGGGACGAGACCAAAGTGACCCAAAGTAAAGCCGTTACTGCAGCCATTCGGGACACCGTCGCCCAGGTGAGAGTCCTGTGGGAGTCCCGCCAGGATCCGGGGCACTCACGGGCCTTTGGTGATGGACCCTTTTACCACCGAGAGCGCCAGATTTACTACGACACCGATGGGATCTTTGAAGAGCAACAGGAGAGGATTCGTCTATGCCCACAGTGTTCGGGCTGGCGCCATATCTATTCCACCGCTACCAGGCAGGTGGGGATCTTAAGGATGAGTGGGAGGTCCACCCGGATCGGCGCCGTGGTGGTACCTTGGCTGGCCTGTCCACAGTGTCGCAAAGATGCGGAGGAGGAGTATCAGCGATTAATGAGGGAAGGAAACCTGGATTATTGCTATTTTCAGGACAGTGAGCAGGACCGATTTCTTACCAATGTCCAAAGGGAATTCTAGGGGGATTGTCCTGGCGGTGGGACAACCCCCTTGTGTGGTGATAGTGATTCCTGCCGTAAGGGACGTTTTTCTGCGAGATTCTAGACAGTGGATGTTCCGCCAAATCTGTGCGGGAGTAGGCTATGAGTCTTCCTGTTCTGCCAGTCTCACGTGCGTTGATTGGTGCGACTCTTGAGTCCACCATATTAGTCAATCATTGAACGATCGGTGGGTGGTTTCCTTGGTCCTTGTGCCTTGCTCCTTGCTAGTGTCTTGACTGCATTCCTAATTGTCCTGGGGATGTGTTTGCGATGCTTTCTCCCCTTCCCTTCTTCCCCCGTTTGTAGGGGCCGTTTACCCTTTACCGGGGGTATCTTGGTGGCGGTGCTTACTCCCTTCATCTGTTCATTGCATATTGGCTATCCCGGATGCGGGATGTCTTGGTGGTTAGCACCAGGAATCCCCCGGGTAGCCTATCGAATTGCGACGGCGAGTTCTAGGGTTGGTATTTGGGAAACCCGGTAGAGGTATGGAGTTCCTGATGGACCTTCGCTCAGGCCCACAGTGTCTTTCGGCAGGTGGGTGAAGAAGGCCGCCGGGTGGGCCTAGGCAGGAGGACGGATTTGGAAGTATGCACACCTGCAAGGCGGATCTGATGTCGGGAGTATCCTGTGCCCTACCCGGTAGGGATTGGGCTCGACCCTGTGAATTCCCTGTAGCGGCTGCTGAGTTTTCTCGCCTGGGGTCCTTGGGGTGACTCTGTTGGCCTTCCCCGCTAGGTTAATCGAGGACCAGTTCCCCTGCAAGAAGGCGTCTACGCAGTTCCTTTATCTTGGTCTCGATGAGCCGCGCCGTGTGGATGAAGGCCTCATCCTTTTGGCCGGTGGGATCGGGGATACCCCAATCCTCGCGGTACCGATGGGGTATCGTCGGACAGGTCACGCCACAACCCATGGTGATGACAAGGTCTACCGGCGGTAGTTGGGCGACGGACTTGGGGTATTGGTCCTTCTCCAGATCCAACCCGTAAAGGTCTTTTAGGATCCGAACCGCATCGGGGTTAATTCTCGCGGCTGGCTCCGTTCCCGCAGAGTAAGGCACAAAGAGGTATGGGGTGAAATATTTGGCCAAGGCTTCAGCCATTTGGGATCGACAGGAGTTGTGGATACACACAAAGGCCACTTTCAGCATAGCCGTCCCACCCCCTTGGTTTCGAATTAGCATTAGCTTTTCCTTCCGAGATAGGCGTTTAATGGCGTGTTCCCGGGCCAACGCCAGTTCCTTCGAGGGAACCTGTTCCCAATAGACCAGCCGCACGGGTATTCTTCCCTTGGTGTACCGGGCCCCTTTACCCCGGTTGTGCTGTCCCAGTCGCCGGATGAGATCCGTGGTGTACCCGGTGTAGAGGGTGTCGTCCCGGCACTGGAGGATATAGACGTAGTGGTGCCTTTTGGCCATTGTGGGCCATCTCCCTTTGCCTTTGTCCTAAGCCCTAGGATAGCAGTTTCCGGTCGTTCCCACAAGGACACCGGAGGTTTGTCCCCCCTGCCTGGTAGGTTATGCTATAATATTCATCGTATGTTGTCCATACTAAGAATATGGCAAGCTAAGGCTGCTTTGGAGGAACTTCCAAATGGGATTTCTAGAATTGTTCTTAATAGCCGTGGGGCTATCCATGGATGCCTTTGCCGTGGCCATTTGCCAGGGCTTGTCCATGGGAAACAGGAACCTGGGTCGGTGTGCCCTCGTGGCCCTGTTCTTCGGCGGCTTCCAAGCCCTGATGCCGTTGGTGGGTTATACGCTGGGGGTACAGTTTCAAGCCTACATCACCTCCGTCGACCATTGGCTGGCCTTCCTGTTGTTGTCCTTCATTGGTCTGAAAATGATCCATGAAGCCCGCAAACCGAGGGAAGAAAAGAAATGCACAAATCTCAGCCTCAAATCCCTCATCCTTCTTTCCATTGCCACCAGTATCGATGCCTTGGCCGTGGGAATCACCTTCGCCTTCCTGCAAGTGAACATTCTCCCCGCCGCGGCTTTGATCGGTGTGACCACCTTTCTTTTTTCTTTGCTGGGGACAGGTATTGGCAATGTCTTTGGGGCAAGATATCAAGCGAAGGCGGAGCTCACCGGTGGAGTAATCCTCATTGGCATGGGTTTGCGGATTCTGTTGAGTCACCTGAGGATTCTTGTTTGAGCTGCTGGTTTTGGTGTGAAGTGTCTCCAACGAAGAGATCGCGGCGTAGTCTCCCTGTGTGCAACTCTACATTCTGTCTTTTGTCAAAGAAGGGGTCAGTACCAGTGCCCATTACGGAGAGACTCTGGGAACAAGCTGGGTTGATCGGAACTTGTTTTAGTTTCTCCACCTTCTCGGGGAAGAGCTCTCAGTGGTAGGGATATTCTCTCGAACGTTAGTGGGACAGAGCAAAGACGGGACCCACACCCCTTCTAGGAGCGGGGTATCCCGTCTGTCCTGACTAATCCAACTGTTTGATGATCCGTTCCCATTCGGCTTCCAACGCGGCTTTGTCCGCCCCCGGTTCCGCTAACCGTTGGCTCAGTTCAGCCAGGCGCATTTTTCGGATCATCTCGGTTAGCCCCTGGTCCGGTCCCTTCTCTTCTTTGTTTTTCAAGGCCTCTAGATTTCCCATGAAGGGCCGGATCGTACCCTTTTCAAAGATCAGTAATTGGGTTGCCACCGCGTTTACAAAGGCCTGATCGTGGGAAACGAAAAGAACGGTGCCCGGATAGTCCTGTAAAACACCCTCTACGGCTTGCCGGGACGCCAGATCCAGATAGTTGGTGGGCTCATCCAACAGCAGAACATTAGCGGAAGAGACGCAGAGTTTGGCTAAGGACACCTTCACCTTTTCCCCACCGCTCAGTACCGCCACCGGTTTGTGCACCTCATCTCCCCGGAGGAGCAGCCGAGCCAAGATGGTGCGGGCCACGGTCTCGGTCTGCACGCTGCTTTCCATCACATTCTCCAACACCGATTTCCTCGGATCTAGGTTCTCAAAGCCCTGGTGGAGGTAGCCTAGCTTTGCCTTTGGCACCCAAAAGATCCTTTCATGGGTCCCGCTAAATAGCAGGTTCAGCAATGTGGTTTTACCGGTGCCATTGGCTCCCCAAAGGGCGGTTTTGGACCCCCGCGGAATATGGAAGGAGGCCCCCTGTACCAACACCTTGGGACCATACCCGAAGGTTAAGTTATGAACCCGGAGGAGGATCGGGTTTTCTGGCGGGTCTGTCAGGGATAGATCCACCTTGACCTCGGGAGACTTTTGGGGTCTGGGGACTGCTTCCAGTTGTTCCAGCCTGGTTTGCAAGGTCTTTGCCGCCCGGTGGACTTTCTCCTGTTTGGCCCGGCCCTTTGCCTTATGGAGGCGGGCTTCCGAAGGACCCATCCGTCGGGGAGGCTTCTGCATGGTACTGGATTTTTGCATTCGTTCCCGGATGGTTGCTTCTAGCCGTCTCTTTTCTTGTACATAGTTTTCATAGGCCCGCCTTTGTTCCTCAAGTTCCCGGTCCTTTTGGAGGAGGTAAGCCGTGAAATTCCCCTCATACCACGTTAAGGTGGCCTCCTGGATTTCCACAATCTTGTTACAAAGCTCATCGAGCAGTGTCCGGTCGTGACTCACGAGGATAAAGGACTCAAGGGAACGCAGCTTTTCTTTAAGCAGTCTTATTCCCGTGTGATCTAGGTTCGCTCCAGGTTCATCGGCTAGGAGCAAAACAGGCTCATAGCTCAAGGCATTGGCAATCCGGATCCGGGTCAGCTCCCCTCCGCTGTAGGTTGGTTGGTTCACCTTATTGCTGAGGCCAAGTTCCTCTAGCAACCTCCTATCCGCGGTGATTTCTTCCGCGGAAAACTGACGGATGTAGGCCAAGGGGCAGTAGTGTCTTACCTGTCCTCGATCGGGGGTAAGTCGCCTGGCCAGGATCTCTAGCAAGGTAGTCTTTCCGGAACCGTTCCGTCCCACCAGTCCGATCCGGTCCCCCTGATATACCTTGAACGTCGGGACACTTAGGATTAGACGGTCACCGTAGTATTTTTCGATTTGGTTAGCTTCTAACAGGAGCATAAAAAGGCCTCTCCCTTCACAATTCCCCTGTGCTGGAGAGGCCACAAGTAGACATGGTAAACGATACAGTCTTAACTACAGCCAATCCAGCACAAAAAAGAACAAAAGGACACTAAGGGTACCTTGTATCCGTACCCCTTTAGAAGACGATCCTTTGTTTCTTGCTGAATTAGCTGTTTTTCATCGGTGCCTACAACCTAATCCTTTCTACCTAACGTTCAACCCTAATGATAGCGCACCTTATCGAAAGATGCAACCAGGCCCAAGACTAAGAAGCCGCCGCTTAAAGACACCTGGTACTCCTCCCGCGAGAAAAACTATCCACAGGGTTTCCTGAACTTCGACGAGCAAGGCAGCAATGAAGCATCCGGTAATACCTTACCCGTTTCCACTTGGGTTCCTCTTGAAAAGAAGCCCCGGTCTTCTACCCTGCTCCGCCTCCAAGAAGATACCCCGTTTCCGCTTGTTTCTAACCACCGATATTAATAACCGGTCCGTTGAGTCTTCTTCGTCATTATCCAACCGTACCGAAGGCAACTTGTGGGAAAAGGCCTTTGGGCAGACTAGCCAGGGCCTTTCCCTTGGACAGCCACAAAAGGGCAATCATCGTTCATCCCTCCGGGAAAAACAAGGATACTTCCCCGGCTTTAGTCTTCGACACAATACAGGGCCACGGAGCGCAGGGTGAAGTCCTCACTTCCTGCGGTGATGTTCAGTTTCACCTTCCGGGCCCGTACGGGTGGAAACTGACAGATGGCCTTGTGCCCAATGTTCTTTCCCTCATAGATCACGATCTCTTGGGAGCCGTGGGTGGGTAAAATGGAAATGGTGAAACCTTCCACATGCTCGCCCTGCCGCAAATCCTCCTGGATGATCATATGGTCGATGAGGACGGGTTCTTCCGCGGTACACTCCCAGCCCTGGGGGGTAAGTTGTCCCTGGGAGAAGCTGACCAAGGGTCTTTCGAATCGGCGGCGGATCTCCGCGCCAAATTGCTTCAGGCGCTGGGCATCGGGTTCCGGCAACAGTCCCTCTCGGTTAGGACCGATGTTGATCAGGAGGTTTGCCCCCCGACCGACGGAATAGTAGTAAAGGCCCATCAGTTCCTTCAGGCTCTTTACCGTATGGGCATCGTGATCACTGTAGAACCAGTTGGAAAACCGCATCCGGCAATCACATTCCGCCGGTAACCACAGGGGTTCCTGCAACTCCTCCTGGTCCTTATAGATACTGAAAGCCACCGCATCCACCGTGTTCCAGCAGGGGTAAGGTGCCAGACCACATTCGTTGCCGACCCAGCGGTAGTCGGGATCTCCCATGTTGAAAATCAGGATGTCCGGTTGCATCCGCCGAATCTCGCCAACGATCCGTTCCCAATCATATTCGTGTCCCTCGGACCCACAGCCATCAAACCAAAGGAGGTCAATGGGGCCGTAACCGGTGAGGATCTCGGAGATCTGGTTGATGAAATAATCATCGTAGGCTTTGGGATCAGCGTACAAGGGGCAGTCCACATCGGCGGGTGAATAGTAGAGCCCAGGCTTCAGCCCATAACGTCGGCAAGCTTCCACAAATTCCTTCACCACATCGCCCTGCCCCTCCCGCCACGGGGATGAGGCTACGGAGAACTTGGTGTACTTGGAAGGCCAATTGGCAAAGCCATCGTGATGTTTTGCGGTGAGGATGGCATACTTCATCCCTGCCTCCGCCGCGGTTTGGATCCACTGGTTGCAGTCAAGGCCGACGGGATTGAACTGGCGCGGGTCCATGGGTCTTCCGTCGAAATCCCGGTGTCCTTCATAGAAGGTCCTGATGCCGAAGTGGACAAACAGTCCCATCTCCCAGTCCTGAAACTCCAGTTGTCTTGGTGTGGGAATTGCGGTTTTCCGTATCATCGATATCTTTCCTTCCTTTGAGATCAGCCGAAGGGCAATTGATACATATTTCTTTGGCGGGCCAGGTTTATCACGGCCTCCACTTCCTGAGCGGCGTTTTCCACCTCCGATTGTCCGTACCAGAGCATGGTCATGCTGTTGCTAAACATGGCCAAGAGTCGAACGTCGGGTAAGGGCCAAACGGAGGCCAGGTGGGGTTCCTGGGCATAAAACACCCGGTAGTATGGCTCTTCTTTGCAAAGCTCATCCTCCCACTGTCTAAGTACCGGTAGTCCATAGCGGCAATGGGCATATTCCCTCTGTCCCTCGGTCAGGGCAAACTTCACAAATTCCCAGGCCAGATCCCTTTTCTCTGAGCCGGCACTGATGCCCAAAGCCTCCAGGGCCACTGCGCTGACCGGCGGGACACCTTCTATAGTAGGCATGGGTGCACAGCCGAACTGGAGACGACCCCTTTTCAGTTCCCCCACCAGATAGGCCGTCCCTAGCACCACGGCGGCCGCACCGGCCACGAAAAGCTGTTCGCTGCTGAAAAAGTCCCGTTTGATCCGGAAGGCGGGGCTGTGTTCCAAAAGCTTGCGATAGGTAACCAGGGCCTCGATGGTTTCTTTTTCACTGATGGTTATGCGATCCTTGGCCTGGTCATAGATCCGGCCCCCGCAGTTCCAAACAAAGGGGACCCAACGTTTGTAGTTTTCGGTCCAGCCAAAGGCAAACCGTCGTTCCGCTGGGTCAGTGATCGCGTTGCAAAGTTCTACAAGATCCCGAGGGCACCAGGAATCAGACGGTGGAGCAAGACCTAGTTCTTCCAGGATCTCTCGGTTGTACAATACCACCACCGGGGACCAGACCACCGGAACACCGTACAAATGGCCCTCATGGGTCAAGAATGTGAAGAGTCGGGAGAAATACGCATCTAGCTCCAAATCCTTGGCCACGTACTGGTCCAAGGGAAGGATACTTCCCCCTTGGCCTAACTCCCGGAGGCGGATCTCGTCTCCGAACAACACATCGGCGGATCCACTGCTGGGGACAAAGCGAATCCGCACCCAGGGATTGTGTCGTTCAAAGCTCTTGGCGATGATCCGCATGATCAATCCCGATCTTGGGTAGGGATTGTGTTCCACCGTTAGTTCCACTTGCCCTGTCTGTTCCTGGCGGGTGCTTTCATCGGGGACAAAGGTGCCCAATCCCGGTTTCTTGACCAAGTATCCTGCTTGCACTAGGGTGTCGATGGCTTTCCGCACCGACATCCGGCTGATCTTGAATTGACGACTGAGGACCCGTTCCGAGGGGATGGCATCGCCGGGCTTGTACTTGCCGGAGATAATCCCCTGCTTGATCTGTTCCACCACTGGCTCGAACACCGGCCGTGGCCCTTTACTTTGCTGAACCATATTCGATTTCACCTACAGACTGTGTCCCTTAGGGCAGTGTTCAGCTGCCCTAAGGGAATTATGCCTGATTACGGAAGTTTCATCAACATGAGATCATCGTAATAGACGGTGCCGATGGCGTGGAAGAGCTGGAACTCTAGGAAGGTGACCTCCACCTCTTCGGTGATCTCAAAGTCTTGTTCGAAGTAGAACCATTCTCCACCGGTATCCTGCTGCAGATAGAAGTAGGTATCAGGGAAGATCTTCTCCCACTCTTTGGTCACCCGCAGGAGCCGAACGTGGACCCTGTTTTGCTGGGCAATCGGCGTATCAATCCGGTAACGACCAGCTACCCGATACATACCCGGTTCCAGATTATCCTTCCGCTGGGACCACTGGGCCCGGTCTTGGGTCTTCGTAACGGTGATTCCTACATAGTTGCGGCCGATATAGGCGTCATCGGCATCCCTTACCACAAAGGCTTCGCCCTCGGTGCTAAAGGCCTGGGGTTCCCAGCCCACGGGGATGCCGGTGTCGGGGTTAATCTGACTGAAGTCTCCATTGTTAAGAAGGTTGGTGTCGGCCACGAAGACCCGGATCTTGTCGGTGAATTCCACCCCATCCACCGTGAGCACGAACTGCACTTGATACTCGCCCGGCTCCGTAAACACGTAGCTGACCTGCTGTCCCACCAAGGTCTCCCCGTTGATTTCCCAGTGGTACTTGAGGGACTTAGCCTGGCCTACTACGCTCTTGGTGCCATCGAAAAGTACTTCGCGACCAACGATGGTGCTAAAATCATGGCCCGCGTCCACTTTCACCTGGGGTCTAGATACCAAGGTGCAGCCGACAAACACCAAGACCAGCATCCAAAGGATGAGAAGATGTAATGCCCGTTTCAAGGGTGTCACCTCCATCTTTCATTGATCTAGTTCACCTTCTCGAGCTTCACCGCATCAAAGTAGACAGTGCCTACGCCAAACCAGTTGAACAGTTCGATCCATATGACCTCTACCTCGGGGGTTACTTCAAAGATGAATTCTGCATACTCCCACTCACCAAAGGTATAGTTATCAACATCGTACATGGTGTCGGGGAAGACCTTTTCCCAAGACTTAGTCAAGCGAAGGATCCGGACACTGGACCCAACAGCACTACCCACGGTAACCAATGGTTCATCGATCCGGTAGTACAAAGAAAGCTTGTAGTCCCCGGCGGGGAGATCCCGAAACTCTTGCCCCCACTGGCCCCGATCGTCGCGGGTGGGTACGGTGATGGCAACATAGCGGCTACCGCTGAAGGCGCCGGCCGGGTCGTAAACGTAGGCAAAGGAGCTGTTGGTGGAAAAGGCCTGGGGCGACCAGGCCAGTGGTCGGTCAGCGTTGTTCGGATCTACCACTTCAAAATCCCCATTGATCATCACGTCATTGGCATAGCACACAAGACCGGTGAGCAATACGACGAAAAGGGCGGTAAGCAGTACTCGGCTTTTCATTATGGTTGACCTCCTTATTATTGTAGGATCGTTCTAACCACCGGCTCTAGCTGGTGCAGGGCCTGCTCCACCGGGATCCGGCCGGTGAGGATCTCCAGTAAGGTAGGCTCGATGGCCACTTCAAAGTCCCGAAAGCGCGGTGCGGCAGGAATGGAGGAAGCGTACTGCAGCCCAACTTCGTAGGCATCAATGTTAAAGGGTGCCTCTTCGGGGAATAGGAACCAGGGACTGAAGAAGGCTTCCTTATTGCTGGGAATCAGCTCCCCTGCTCCCGCAGTAGCTTGCTGAGCCTCTGCCGAGGTAAGGAACTTGATAAACTCCCAGGCTAGCTCCACGTTCTGACTTTCCTTGGTAATCCAGTATCCGTCGCCAATGAGGGTGCTACCCCGTCCGTAGGGTCCTTCGGGTACCGGTACAATATCCCACTCGAAGTCGGCCGTCCGGTAGGCGGGATTGCGCCAGGGACCGGAGAGCTTCATGGCCGTGTTTCCCGCGGGGAAGTCATAGCGGCTATCGGCCACGATGGCCCCGCTGATGCCCGCATCCTGCAGAAACTGTAACGCTTCGATGGCCCGAGGTTCTTCCAGGCGCCACCAGCTGCCGTCCTCGGTGAGTAGATCGGTGCCGAACCCCAACAGAAAGCTGTGAATCCGGGTGCTCCACTGGCGGGATACGCAACCAACCCGTTCCCAGATACCATCCCCATCGACGTCCAATACGATCTTGCGACCCATTTCAATCAGATCATCGTAGGTCCAGTTATAATCGGGCATGGGGATCGCTAAGGTTGCTAAGATATCCTTATTGACGAAAATGGACATCACGTTGGCCTCCCGGGGTAGTCCGTAGAGTTTCCCCTTGTATCGGTACATCTCAATGGCCGGTTCAAAGAAGTCCTCGAGACGAAACTCGGGATCATGGGCAATGAGCTCATCTAAGGCCAGGAAGGCCCCCTGTTCGATAAAGTGAGCCATGCGCAGGATCTCGCCCCGGACCACATCGGGGGCCGTGCCGCTCATGAGTAATACCTGTAACTTTTCCAACCAGGGCGTTCCTGCGGCCATGTCGATAATCTCCACGGTGGTACCCGGGTACCGGGCTTCGAATTCCGCTGCCAACTGTTCAATCACTGGATCGTAACCCTTCCACCCTACAGTGATCTTCCCCGTGGGCGCTGCCAAAGTGCTGGCGGCAATCCCCAGCAACAGCCACACTGCAACCAATGGAACTAGTCTTTTGGTCATTATTCCAGTCCCTCCTTAAGGATTAGAGTTCCGAAGGGGGCAATCGTCCCTTCGGTGGTTACCGACAAGTCGGGATAAAGCCGCTGCAATGCCTCTTTGATGCCGATCTCCTGATTACTGCGATTCACCACCACATATTCTCCCTCAAGGACAAAGCCCAGGAGCTCTTCCTGTTCTTTGACCACAAGCTCCGGTAAACGTTCCCTGTTCTGGAAAGGCACCACTACAATGGAGGCAGAAAGTCTAGCCTTTGTCTCCGGGTCAGTGATGCTCAGCACTGGGATAGTCAGATTGCGCAGGAAGGGTATATAGACCCAGGTACCCCAGATCCCCCCTTCGCCGCTGGTTCTGACGTAGCGTCCCACATCCTCTGTCCAGCCATAGCCCCGGGTGGGGTTATAGACTGTAGTGCCTGGAACGGGGATCCAGCCGGAGACGGCAGCTCCGCTACCCTGCGTAAAGTCGAACTGATAGACCATCTCTTGGGTATCCTGGCGGTACAGCCCAAGACCCACCAGAGCCACACCCCAACTGCGTTCTTCGTGAAAGCTCAGGCGCAGTTGTCCTTCTTCGATGACCACGTCGAAGGATTCCACAGTTTTTTCTCCCATTTCACCTCCCTCGATGCGTCCCACAGGTATACCGTTCACGAAGACATCCACCGGTTCCCGGCGGAACTGGAAGTTAGCCGTATAAACATCCAACCGATAGGATCCCGGTGCCAGGTCCACCACAAAACCCCGCTCAAAATTCCTGTCCCACCGGGCGTCAGCCCGCAGTTCCGCGGCCAATCCGCCATAGCGGAAAGATATCTTTCCAGCGTTGGGAGAAAGACTGGTGGCCCCTTGGTTGAACCGGTAAGCCAGGATCAGTTCGCTGCCCGGGCAGTCTTCTGTAAACTCCACCCAATCGCAACCGATGAGGAAGTCTTGGCCCAGGATCCAGGTTTCCTGAATGGTCACGGGGGCTACCTGGGGAAGACCAGAGGTGTTGTACTGGAGGGTGCTTACGGTATGCTGCACCGCCAACTGTTCCCCCACATTCTGACTAATTTGCCGGTGATGGGTGTGCAGAGCATAGGTCCTACCTTGATGCTGGAATTGATACCAAGTACCTAGAAACTGACTGGCCCGGTTGCTTTCCACCACGACGGCGGTGGCGAAATTGAAGCGCGGTTCATCGGCACCGGTAATATATCCCGAAAACCCTTCCGACTTGGTCAGAAAACCCTGGATATCGGGGCTTGGGGAAACGGGGATGTCCAAGGGTGCCTCCGGTGCTAGATCCGTCAACCACTGAAGCATCAGGGCTCCCCAATAGCCATTGGCCCGTGAAAGGTTCAACTGGGCGATGTAGGCGTTGTAGGGACAATCCGTGAGATAGGCAATCAGTTCTGGCCCTGCGGGATGCACGTAGTATTCCCACCCCTGCTCCTCGGGATAGGCCGGTTGCTTCCAATGGGTATTCAGTCCGTTGGAGAGAAATCCACTCACCTCACAGAAGGTGGGATAATAATCCCTGGTCTGGGCCAGTTGGTCCCCGATGGACTCCTCTTCAAGTAGGCGCCAATATCGTCCTAGGTACATGACGGTCACATCTTGATAGACCGGTACAGGATTCCATTGGGCCATATACTCATAGGCCCCCTGGGGACGGATGAAGTCTCGCAACCCCTCACCGCGGTAGGCCGCGGCCCGTTGCCACACCGGTTCTTCGAAGAGACTGCCAATGAGGCCAACGCAGAGGGTGAAGGCCGCATCCATGTTAGGATAGTATACCGGCCGCAGGGCGTATTGCTCTAACTGGTATTCGGCTCCCAAGAAGAAACTGGTAAGCCACTGAGTGTGTTCCTCTTCACTGAGCCACGGGGCGATCATGATGTATGCATCTACCCAGGCACAAAGGGTAAAGCGGTTGACGTTTTCGTCCTTGTAGCTGTCGTTGGGATGGCCGGGTACATCGCCCCGGGGTAAAAAGCCCTTAGCAATGAATTCTCCTGCAGCCTTCAGGGCCTCTAGAACCCTTTGGTCCTGGTAGAACTTGCTTTCGGGGAGATTGTACAGGACGCTGAGTACGTAGGAGAGCTCCGCGGAGGTGCGGTAGTCCCACATGGTGGTGCCGGCCCGGAAGTTTCCGTGGTTGGCGCTTCCATCGAGGGTTTGGCCCTGCAGCTGCGGAGTGATCCACTGATCTAATATGGCCACCACCTGTCGGAATTTGTCCTCGGCCCGGTTTCTAGATTCTTCGTAATAGGCCAAGGTTTTTTCCCTGAAGGTGTTGGCGTTTCGGATGATCTTGGTCAAATCCTCGCTCACCCGTTGTTGAGCCCGTTGGAGACGTTGATCGTAGAAGGCTTTTCGCTCCTCGGCGCTGGCTACCTTAACAATGCGCAAATCGTCGAAGAGTACTCTCCCGCTAGCGCTCATTACGCCCAGATGGACGTCCACCGTGGCGGTACCCTCGGGGACTTCCACCACCCACCGATACTCCTGCCACGTGCCCCGGGTGTCTATGTAACCCAACATGTTGCACCAGGGCGCAAAGAGCCGTTTGTCAATGTAGGTTGTGCCGCCCGAAATTAGTCGACCTTGGGCGTCCCGAAAGCGCAGGACGATGTTTATCCCGTTGTCCACACCGTGCAGTTCCCCCTGGAAGGCGCAGGCCACCAGGTAACTGGCGCCTCCTTCCCAGTCCAGATCGAGGGTGCGGTTCCAAAATAAAGTGGCCGGGGTCTTGGTTTCAATCCCAAGGGCGGTGGAGTTTCGCACCCCTGGTGCGACAAAGTAGTGGTCGGCAGCACCACTCTGTTTCCACTGGTCAGGATCCATGGGGATCCGGATATAGTCTGGAAACAGGTCCGGTTCATATTTGTAAGCAAGGTCTTGGGCTTTGGCCGGGTGAACAGACCAGCCGAAGATTGCCACGACCACCAAAAGAACGAGGGAAAACAATAGCAAGCAGCTGTAATTATCGGTCACGATCCTTCCTCCCTTGCTCCAGCTTTGTGAAGTCGGTTATACCGGTATACTGTCCAGGAATGTGTGGTACAGATCCCTCCTTATCTTTGATGAATACTTGATTATACGTTTACACACAACGTGTTGACTCGTTAGATCTGGGTCTATGTACTATACCGGTCAACAATGGTCTAATGAGTTATTCGACGTCTATCTTGCAAATCCTTCTAGAATAGTTCCAGCCTGTGAACTTTTTTGAATGTACCGGTCTAGTGGGCATAATCGCATTTGGTTTTCTCCTGGGGACAATCTTGGCGACCTATGGGGCCTGTGTTAAAATATGCACGTAGTCTATGTAGTCCAAACTAAGGGGATGAGTCTTGTTGCAGGTAAGATACAGAGGAAAGACAAAGGATGTGTATGCTTTGGAGGACGGTAACCTCCTGTTGGTGTTCAAGGACGCGGTCACGGGCACCGAGGGCCAGTTGGATGCCGGCGGCAATGAAGTGATCGGGGAAGTGGCGGGAAAAGGGAATTCCTCCTACCGTCTCACTTTGTACTTTTTCAACCTCCTGAAGCAGGATGGGATCGCCACCCATTTTGTCGAGGTGGGGCCAAAGGAAAACAGTCTGATTGTGCGGGCGGCCGACTCCTATGGGTTGGAAGTAATCTGCCGGGAGGTGGCCTGGGGTAGTTTTGTCCGGCGTTATGCCAAATACGTCACCCAAGGCACTCCTCTACCCTCCTTGGTAGAGTTTACCATTAAGGACGATGAACGGGGTGACCCTCTGATCACGGTGGATACCATGGTGGCCCTGGGGATTGCCTCCCGAGAAGAGGTTCAGTATATGCACGACACTGCCCAGAAGATTACCGCATTGATCAAAGAGGACCTCGCCCAAAAGGGTCTGGAATTGATTGATATCAAGTACGAGTTTGGGCGGGTGGATGGCAAGCCCATTCTGATTGATGAGATCTCAGGGGACAGCATGCGGGTAGTGAAAGACGGCGCGGTGCTAGTGCAGAATGAATTGGCTAGGGTGCTATTGGGCTAGCACCCTAGCCCCATGTTTTACTTGCGGTGCATCTTAAATTCAAGGAAGAGCTCGTTGTAAAACGCGTTCATCTTCTTCCCTAAATCTTCATACACCTCTAGTTTATCGGTGATGTCCGGTCCCGGATAGAACCTTTCATCCTCGATCAGTTCTTCGTCCAATAGCTCCATGGCCCCTTGGTTGGGGGTGGCGTAACCCACGTATTCCGCATTTTGGGCCGCGACCTCGGGATCCAGCATGAAGTTGATGAACTGGTGGGCCGCTTCGATGTTTCTGGCGGTGGTGGGAATCACCATGTTATCAAACCAGACGTTGGTGCCCTCTGCGGGGATCACGTAGTCCAGATCGGGGTTATCCTCTATGATGGTGAGGGCATCACCGGACCAGACGATACCGATGGCTGCCTCCTCATTTACCAACAACATCTTGATCTCGTCCCCCACGATGGCGCGGATGTTGGGCACCAGTTCAAAGAGACGACTTTGGGCCTCCAAAAGGCGAGCGGTGTCGGTCTCGTTGAGGGAGTAACCGAGGCTGTCTAGGGCCATGCCAAGTACCTCCCTGGCACTGTCCACCAAGAGGATCTGGTTACGTAGGTCCTCATCCCACAGATCGTTCCAGCTTTCGATGACCTTGCCCCCTAGCATCTTCGAATTGTACACAATGCCCACGGTGCCCCAGAAATAGGGAACGGAATA
This sequence comes from Bacillota bacterium, assembly GCA_012839765.1. Lineage (NCBI taxonomy): Bacteria > Bacillati > Bacillota > Bacillota bacterium. The sequence continues at coordinate 12,342 of DUMW01000007.1, read as the reverse complement.
CTGGTTCCCGGGATCAAAGGATAAGTCTAAAAACCGGGGATCGATATACTGTAAGTTAGGCAGTTTGCTGTGATCCAAAGGATGCAGCAACCCCAAAGACCTCATCTTGGTGATGGTGTAGTCCGACGGTACCGCAATATCGAAGGCGTTGCCCCCGTGGGTGACCTTCGTGAACATGGCCTCGTTGGACTCAAAGGTCTCATAGATGACCTTGATACCTGTCTCCTCTTCAAACCGGGTGATGAGGTCAGGATCAATATAGTCCCCCCAGTTGTAGATGGTGAGGGTATTTCCCCCGGTATACCCTTGCAGGGAGTTTAAGCGCGCCGTGATATAGATCAACAGGAACGCCGCCGCAAAGACGGCTACAAAAAGCTGCACTAACCTTTTCATCGGCTCACCTCCACCCGGTTGTTGGGCTTCGCCCCTTGTTTACTAATGATATAGTACCCGATCACAAGGCCCAAGGTGACCAAGAAGACCAGGGTTGATAGGGCGTTGATGGTCAAAGAGATCCCTCGGCGGGCCATGGAATAGATCTCCACGGACAAGGTGGAGAAGCCCGCGCCAGTGACGAAGAAGGTCACGGCAAAGTCGTCTAGGGAGTAGGTAAGCGCCATGAAGAAGCCCGCCATAATCCCTGGGGTAATATAGGGAATGATCACCCGGGTCAGCACATCCCGGCGGGTGGCCCCTAGATCATAGGCGGCATCGATCAAGGTGGGGCTCATCTCCTGTAGTTTCGGCAGAACCATCAACACCACGATGGGCACACTAAAGGCAATATGGGCGATGAGCACCGAGGTGAATCCCAGTTGTAGCCCGATGATGGCAAACAGGATCAGGAACGAGGCTCCGATGATCACGTCTGGGCTCACGATCATCACGTTGTTTAAGGTCAACAAAGCGTTGCGAAGACCGCTCCGTCGGACGTTGTGAATGGCCAGGGCACCCGCCACCCCGATGATGGTGGAGATGGCCGCCGATAGCAAGGCAATGACCACGGTGTTGAGCAGGATGACGATCAACCGCGTGTCCTGAAAAACCTCCTGGTACCATTCCAAGGTGAACTCTTCGAACTGATACATCGTCCCCCCGCTGTTGAAGGAGTAATACGCGAGGTAGAGGATCGGTGCATAAAGGATCACAAATACGCAGATCAAATAGATAGTGGAAAACCTGAATCCTTTACGCATCTTCGTTCACCTTCTTTCTTCCGTTAGTTACCATGGTGGCAAGACCGAGCATGATCCTTTTCCTGCCGGTGGTTACGACCATGGTAAGCCCCATAATCAATACCAATACGATGGCCAAAGCCGAACCCATACCCCAATCCTGGGTCACGAGGAAATGTTGTTCAATAGCGGTACCCAGGGTGATGACCCGGTTGCCCGCAATGAGCCGGGTGATCATAAACAGCGACAACGATGGAATGAATACCGCCTGACACCCGGACTCCACCCCACTGAGGGTGAGGGGGAACACCACCCGCCAAAAGGTGGTCCAGCGGGAAGCCCCCAGATCATAAGCCGCATCTACCAGGGAGGGATTCAGCTCTTCCAAGGCCCCAAAGATGGGCAGGATCATAAAGGGGATGAAGATATAGACCGCGACAAAGATGAAGCTAAAATCCGTAAACAGGATCTGCCGCGCACCTATCCCCACCACCTCCAGGAAGGCATTGACGGGCCCGTAGGTTCCCAGCAATCCGATGAAAGCGTAAGTCTTCAGCAACAAATTCATCCACGACGGCAAGACGATCAACAGCAACCATAGCTGCTTATGTTTCGCCTTGGTGAGGAAGTAGGCCGTCGGGTAGGCCACCAACAACGAAAACAAGGTGATCAGCAAGGCATAGAAAAAGGAACGTAATGCCATGCTCAGGTAAATCGGCGAAAAGAACCGAGCATAATTCGCCAGGGTAAAATTCCCTTCAATGTCAAAAAAAGAGTAGTAGGCCACCAACAGGATGGGCACCACTACAAAGAGCACAATCCACAGCACATAGGGCACCAAGTAGATATTCCGGGTCCGCTTATACATGGCGCATCTCTCCATATTCCTCGATCCTGCGGTCGAACTCCTCCTCGGTCTCCCCTATGCGCATCACATGTATATCCTCAGGTTCGAAGTTCAGACCGATCTCATCTCCCACTGTGGCTTTCTTGGTGGAATGGACCAGCCATTCGTTCCCTTCTTCATCGTAGCAACAAATCTCCCAGTGTACACCCCTGAAGAGCACCGAATCTACCCGTACTTTCAACTTGCCCTCTTCCCGGGTGGTCAAATCCAGGTCTTCGGGACGGATTACGATCTCCACCGGTTCGTTGGGGTTAAAACCACCGTCCACACAGTCGAATTGGTGTCCCACAAACTCCACCAGGTAGTCTTTGATCATCTTCCCAGGGACAATGTTGGATTCTCCGATGAAGTCGGCCACGAACCTGTTGATGGGTTCGTCGTAGATGTCCATGGGTGTTCCGCTTTGTTGGATCTGACCATTGTTCAACACGAAGATCTCGTCGGACATGGCCAGTGCTTCCTCTTGATCATGGGTGACAAAGACAAAGGTGATACCCAATCGCCGTTGCATTTCCCTCAATTCATACTGCATCTCGCTGCGCAGCTTCAAATCAAGGGCGGACAAGGGTTCGTCCAGGAGTAACACCTCCGGCTCATTGACAATGGCCCGGGCAATGGCCACCCGCTGTTTTTGTCCGCCGGACAAACCGCTGATCTCCCGGTTCTCCAATCCCACGAGGTTCACAAACCTTAAAGCTTCCATCACTTTTTGGGCAATGACATCGCGGCTCATGCGCTTTACCCTAAGACCAAAGGCTACATTTTCGAAGACATCAAGATGGGGAAATAGAGCGTAGTCCTGGAAGACAGTATTCACCTTGCGTTGCCTTGGGGAAATTGTCCGAATATCCTGTCCATTGAGATAAATTCTCCCCTTGGTGGGCTCGGTGAATCCAGCAATTAGACGGATGATTGTGGTCTTCCCACAACCGGAAGGACCAAGCAATGTGTAGAACTTACCTTTCTCCAACTCGAAGCTGACGTTCTCCAACACCGGTGGATCATCGTCATATTGCTTGGTGACATTCTCAAAGCGGACAATAACGTTGTTTGCTATCGTTGTCGCCCCCCTACTAGGTGATATTTTGCCCTACTTTTAGCCGGTTACCATAGCCTTGTCCAAGACCTGGCAGCTAATTGCCTGGGCATAACCGAATCCTCCGGTTACGATCAATAATTATACAGAATTACCCCTGGACTGCAAGAGATAAAATGAGAATTTCTGATCAAAATGAAGGCTCGCTGTGGTAAACCACCAAAGAACCGGATTACAGGAGATTTATCTCCCTTTCACAAAGCAAGACCCGGGGAGCTGGTCGCTACAAACCTGTTGCTCAGGCTAGAGGATTCCGCTGGTAGGGGGTGGACCCACGGTGGTCATGCGCCTTTGGTTGTAAATACACCCCCAGAGCGGCTGGGGTAAAACACATCTATTTGAGATCCTTTGGCTAGGGGGCGCGGGGCCCCCTACTCTAGAATTCCTGGACGTTCCTATCCCGCAGCTTCCAAAGGGGCCGGGCAAGGACCGGCAAGTGGTGGATTTGTTCCTTGGTGGCCTTGTCTGGGGCGAGTCCCCACATCTCAAAGAAGGGACTAAGATTTACCCCGGCTACCTGGGAACTGATGATTATGAAGGTTTGGATCTTGCCATGGTCGTTGGTAGGATGTTGCCAGGGGGGCATCTCCCGATACACCCGATGCAACTGCGGGTAGAAGTCATCGCCAAAGGCGAGGGCCAACTGCCAGAACATCACCAGTTTCACGAAATGGTCTTCGATTTTATTGAAATCCTTGGTGGGTTGTTGCAGATAGGCAAAGGCTTTGTCGTAGTAGTTTTCAGCCTCCAACCGGCTTTGGTTACCGAAGTGTCGTTGTACAAAGAGGGAGTAGATGTTGACAGTCACTTCCCCCACCACATCCCACTTCCAGGGCCGCTGTTGATAGGTATGCCCCAACTCATGCCAGGGTCCCCACCCGTCCTGGGTAAAGTTTTGGGTGTTGAGGATGGTTTTCATCGCTGCGGAGTTGTACCCGGTGTGATTGTAGTACATATACATATAGGTGCCCGGGGAGTTGTTTTCCCGCATGTGCTGCCGGTAGGGACAGGGACGATGACGGGGATCCGGGTCTTCTGCATCAAGTCCCGACACCTTGTCTTGTACCGCGATGGCCTCGTCAATATACTGTAACAAGCGGATGGGATCATCGATGTCCCTTGCGGTCTCGTAACCGGCGGTGATCATTACTCGGTTACCGACCAGTTCGATGGCGGGGACATCCCTGTACAGAGCCAGCATCCTCTGCCAGTCGGCGAGGGTATGTCGGCCCAATACGAAACAGGCCAATTTCGTACCACCGGCTATGGTGACCACCGGGGGCTCGGCGGTGGGCGGGCTTTCGTTAATCAGGTGTACCACGCCTCCCTCGGGCATAGACAGCACGTTTTCCCCCGGCTGCAGGACCATCCCTTCCGCATTTCCATCGCGGTAGTCCTTCAGGATAGGATCCGAAATTACCACCCGGGGAAGCTCCTTTTGGTCCGTGGGACTTACGTTGATGGTGATGGCTTCGCCGGGCTTTTTGTACACCCCGGTGGGTAGATTGCGACTGGGGCCCGCAAAAAGTTTGGTTTCCCGTTCGGCGGCCAGGCTGCCCCACTGTGTCAGGTGGATGGTCACCACCTCTTCACCCATAGGATCCCTTTCTTGGGCGTGGGCCCTACTTTCCATTAAGTAAAGGATTAAACTAATGAGAACGATAACTAACCCGCATTCCAGATACATTGATTCCATCCTTTCTTAAGGGTTCGGGTTGCTCCTTTAGGTTGCTCCTTCCCCCAGAACCGAACCCTTCTTATCTATATATATCCGTAACTAAAGGGAGACGATTTCATAGACCTCTCCGGCCTTGGTATCAAAACGTAAGCTCCCTTGGGCACTCACCAGGTTTGTCACCCTTTGACCGGGGGCAAGTCTCAAGGGCACCTTGGCGGTAACCCAGCAGGTCCCCCCCTTGCGGGAGAGGATCTTGGCCCGCAGGGTGGTTCCCTTCCAGGCGATGTCCACCTCGAAGGCACCCCGGGCTACCAGACCCGTCACCCTTCCCTGGGGCCAGCTGTTCGGTAGTGCAGGCAACAAAAAGAGCTTACCCCCGTGGCTCTGTAACAGCATTTCGGCAATGCCCGCGGTAAATCCGAAGTTGCCGTCGATTTGGAAGGGCGGATGGGAGGCCAACAAGTTTGGATAAACACCACTGCTGTTGGGACTGTGTGCCACCGGTGTTAGAATAAGCTCAACCAAACGGTGGGCCCGTTGGCCGTCGTGGAATCGGGCCCAGAGGTTGATCTTCCAGGCTAGGCTCCAGCCGGTGCCCAAATCCTGCCGGGATTCCAGGGCCTTCCGTGCTGCCTCCCAGAGTCTGGGCGTTTCGGCGGTGATCTGTCGGCCTGGATAGACCCCCACCAAGTGGGATAGATGTCGGTGCTGGGGATCCTGGGGTGGGAAGTCCTGAAACCATTCTTGTAGTTCTCCCTTGTCGTTGATCTGTAGGGGATAAAGCCGGTTTCTAGCTTCCTCTAGCTTCCTTTGTAACTCTGGATCTACTGCCAAGAGCCTTTGGGCCGCGAGGCAGTCGGTAAACAGCTGCCAGATCAGGCAAAGGTCCATGGTGGTGGCAACACTTCCCGCCACCAGCTGGCCCGATTCTGTATAGAACTTATGCTCTGGGGAGGTGGAAGGGGCTGTAACCAAATGGCCATCGGCATCTTCGATTAACCAATCCAGGTAAAACTGGGCTGCCCCTTTCATCAAGGGATAGGCCCGTTCCCTTAGGAACTCTTCGTCTAAGGTGAACAGATAGTGCTCCCAAAGATGCTGGCACAGCCAGGCTGCAGCCAGAGGCCAGGTGGCCCAGACGGGATCCTCCTTCCCCCAGTCCCCCACCGGTGCTGCCTGGCGCCAAAGGTCGGTATTATGGTGGGCCACCCAACCCCGGCAACCGTAGTTCACCTTTGCGGTGCGGGCTCCCCTGATTGCCAATTCCTCTATGAGGTCAAAAAGGGGTGTATGACATTCGCTCAGGTTACATACTTCCGCAGGCCAGTAGTTCATCTGCGTGTTAATGTTCAACGTATAATTACTATTCCAAGGAGGCTGGAGGGATGCATTCCAGATGCCTTGCAGATTTGCCGGTTGGGTTTGGGGGCGGGAACTACTGATGAGGAGATATCGGCCATATTGAAACAGCAGAGCTACTAGCTCCGGATCCGCTGCCCCCCATTGCTGGATCCGGCGGTCCGTGGGCAGGTTCTCTCCCCGTCCCGGCCCTAGGTGCAAACTGACCCGCGTAAACAGCTCCTGGTAATCCTGGACGTGCTCCTCCAAGAGCTTCGACCAAGGCTTTTCCATAGCTTTGTGCAGGTAATCCTCGGCAATACGGTTGGAATCCCGATTGGTTTTGTCCGGGGGCACATCGAAACCGGCGAAACTGGTGGCCAGACTCAACAAGATCGTTGCTTCGGTGGCGTTTTTCACCTGGAGACAGGCATTTCCTGGTCTTAGCTCCCCGTCGGGCGTCAACAGAGCCAGATGGGCAGCAAAGAACATGCCCCCTTCCCTAGGGCCTTTGGAGGGGTCGTAAGGATAGTAGTTGGGATTACTCTTGGGTGCCCGACCCTCTAAAAGGAGTCTGGGCGGTACAGTGTTGAGCCGGTGGTACAAGGGACTGTCTAGGGTTACTGTGAAATGTAACCTCCTTGGTTTGTCCGTTTGTAGATGCAGGACGAGGACCTGGGCCGGATAGGAGACGAAAACTTGGCGGGAGTAACGGCAACCATCCGCAAGATACTCCACTCCCGCCACCGCGGTGGAAAGGTCCAAGGTGCGGCGATACTGGGAAACCTCATTGCCGTGGGCCAGCTCCAACTTCAGGGTGCCAACGGGAAGATAGCTTTCGGTGTTTGGTCCCATCATGCGTTTGCACATTTCGTGGGCTGCCTCGTACTGTCCGCCCAAGAGGAGTTCGCGCACCCGGGGCAAGTAGGTCTTTGCTTCCGGATTGTCGTGGTCCCGGGGACCACCGGACCAAAGGGTGTCTTCATTGAGCTTGATGACCTCCCTGGTGATTCCGCCGTAGACCATAGCACCGATCCGTCCGTTGCCTAAAGGCAGGGCTTCATTCCATTCCCCGGCGGGTTTGTCATACCACAATTGCATCCACTCAACCTCCCTGTTTGTCGCGCTACACTACTTTAATCTAAGTTTACCATTTAACGGGGAGCAAAGTCGTTATTCTCTTGGAAGGGATCACCGGTGCAGGCCGGTTCTTTGCCCTGGGAAAAGCTTCCCAGTGCGGTACGAAAACCCTCGGGAAAGTCGTGGGTGTCGATCTTGTGTGGGGAAGTAAGCCAAACCCCCAGGGGCTTTTTCGGGGAAGGCTATCCACAGCCAGTCCTGGCTGTGGATAGCAGGATACTGGGGCTATAACCACTATTCCTTGGGTGCCAGGGCTTCGTCAATCTGCTGCTGGACGAGCCTTTGGAGATTATCCAAGGCCACACTGGGCGGTTCCTCGGTCCGCCATACCTTGACCAGTTCGTTCCGCATTTGGGCCCGGATTTGCTCTAGCATAGGTGCCGGCGGCGGAGCATTGATCCGATCTGCTTCGTCCAACATGGCTACGATCGGCGCCACCACCGACAGCTGGGTGATATCCAGCTCGCGGATAGCCGCGATATTTCCGTTGAGATAACCACAGGCATCAAACATAATCTGGGCGGCTTCGGGAGTGGCAAAGAACTCCATCAGGGCAAAGGACAGATCCGGCCGTTGGGCACCACTGGGAATGCCGAAGCCCCAAGGTGCGATCGCGGTGGCTTTGTCACCCTTCACGGTCGGCACCCAGGTGTAGCCGTACCTTGAGGGATCCTGCCCTAATCCACTGAGTTCTCCCGGTAGCCAATAGCCGTTGATTTGCATAGCCAGACGTTGGCTAGCCATGGCACCGGCCCAGCCACCGGTCCCGGCTCCGATGATTAGCTCATAACCGGGGGTATCGTAGATATCCTTGATGAATTCCACCGCTGGTTCAAAGGCGAATATATCCACGGTATTGGTCTGCGCATCGAACCACTCAAAATCGAAGATGGTGGCCCAGATGGTGGGGAAATAGGCGGAACCCATGGCATCTAGGGGCTGGAAGCCCAATTGGGTGATATTCCCCTCAGGGCTGAGTACGGTCATCTTCCGGTGAATCTGGTACAATTCGTCTAAGGTCTCCGGTCCCCGGTCCGGCACGCCGGCCTCGGCGAAAAGATCTTTGTTGTAGATGAGGCACAGGCCTGGTCCCACTTCCAGAGAAGGCAGGGCATACAGCCCGTCGTGGCCAGCGAAGGATTCCACCACCATCGGTGGGTAATCCGCGAGGGAAATGATGTCGCTGGCGGCGATGAATTCATCAATGGGCTGCAGGAGTCCAGCCAACGCGTACTGAATTGCCGGTGCCGGCAGGGCCACTAAGTCCGGTGCTGTATTGGAGACGATCCGCAAAGTCAACCGTTCGGCCAAGGAGTTCTGGTCCCCTTCCACCACGCTGACACTCTTGACTTCGGGGTGCCGCTCGGCAAAGAGTTCTGCCACTTCCCTAATCCCCTGAATCACCTTCTACTGCCAATTGTTAACCCAAATGGTCATCTCGATCTCATCGGCAGCAAAGGCCCCAAAGGGAAAGAGAAGTCCCAGCAGTAGGATGAATAAGACTGATGTTCTTTGGAGATGATGTAGTTTCATTAATTTAAGCCTCCTTATACTCTCCCGGACTTCTGCCGGGATTTTCCTTTCTGTATTTGTTCTAGCTATCTACTTTTCATTGGCGGGGCCTAACATCCCCACTCTAGAGTGGATGTGCGGGCGCAAATTTTGGTCTGTGGCACCGGCGTATGCATCACTCTCACGTTGCCCCCGAAAGGTTGGCGGCTGGATAGTCTTGGGATTCTTCTTATACATCAAAAGATTCTGAACAACTCAATTGTAGAAGGTAATTGCCTATCTATGTGATGCGGTGGTAATTGTATAGGTTTCTGCGTTAATAGTTCCGCCACGATACAGAACGGCAATTCTCCGGGTCTTCTGCAGGACTACTTCGACACATCCCTTGCGATTCCTCCCCTTTTCCCCACAAGTTTGGATCCTTGATCCGAAATGTGGATCCACATCCACTTAATGCAGAGTGGACCTGGGAACGGAGTGATCCCTAATCCTCTCCCCGTCCCCTCTGTTTGATACTCCAACGGGACTCCCCTTGGTCTTCCTCTGGACCTAGCGCTAGTTCTCTGTGGCCCCGGAGGCTACGCCCCATAGCTCCAGGTAACCTATCTGTAATCGCTCTTTATCTATAGCCGCAGGCAGTCCCAGGCGGAAATAGTTGTGTTCGTAAGCTGGGTCGATTTCGCCCATGAGGGAGATCTTACTCCAACCTTGGTCCCCCTGTTCTTTGCTTTCCACTTTTGGTTCGAGCATCTGCCACCGATCCCCATCGGCGGAGACCGCAAGTTCCATATCGGCTACCACCGCCTCATCCCGGGCATAGACAACCAAGCGGAAACTCCTCAACCTAGGATGTTCCCACAGCAGGAACTCCCCTTCTACCCCGGAGGAAGCGATACGGGTGGTATCGCCGAAGAAGATATCCCCTTGGTCCGTGGGAAATTCCCAACCGGCGGAACGCTCTATGGTCTTCAATCGATCGAAGGTACCACCGAACCATTTGCCTGGCGGTTCAAAGTTCTCCTCGAGCCGTTCCCAGTTACGGATGACCAAACGGCGTACTGCTTCGGAAAGGTTGCCCAGGGTTGTGCGGGCCTGAAGGATGAGGTCATAGGCACCGTCCGCGAAGGCCAGGGTGTCTAGGGAGAAGCTCCCAGGCCAGGTTTCGGCAGAATAGAGCACAATGGGTTCCGATTCTTCAAAGGCACGAACAGGATGAAGAAGTAGGGTGCAGTTTTCCAGTTTCTCCTGGGGTGCGAGGCCCACCTGCCCGGGGACTTCTAGGAGTCCTTGCACGTAGAGGGTACCCGTTTCCGGCAGATGGATGTGGGTACGTCTAACCTTGAAATCTGCCACCTGGGTAAAGACTTGCCCGCTTTGATCGGTGACCAGGACCATCAGGCGGTGTTCTTCATCGTCTTCCTTCAGCGGAGCGGAAAGCCGCAGGTCCTTAGGCACCTCTTTCCCCTCATAGATGACCACGTCGTTTTGCAGGACCTTTAGATGGGCTACTTTCACATCCGGTTGCACCGAAAGGCGAACGGGCGCATCGGCTAAGACTGTACTGCCCGCCACTGGAGACTCGATAGTGACTTCCCTGATCCGGTCGTAGACCCGTACATAATCCACGATCAATTGTGCGGGTAAGTTAGCCTTGCGAATATCTCCAGCCCACGTTCCTACTTCCGCGGTGATCTTAACAAAGGCAGGTACCTGGGAGACACCCCCGGCCGCGGTACGCCAGGTTTCCCGTCCGTCTACGTAGAAGATGTACTCATCTTCGTTCCATTCCAGGGCGAAGGTGTGGAACCCAGTGTAGATGTCTTTTATATAGGGCGCATGGCCTGCGCTTTTGTGTTCCGGGCCATAGCCGTCCCAATGGAGAGCATGTTGGATGCGGTCTTCGTGGGGATAGGGCGATTCGTAGATATCAATCTCGGTGCCGTCCCGACCTTCGTTTCCCACAAGGTGAGCTCCGTCGGTCATCAGCCAAAAGGCAGTCCAGAAACCCTCTTCCTTCGGCAACTGGCAACGGATTTCGTAATAACCATAGGCCTGTTCAAATTTGTTCCGGGTGTTGATGGCACCGGAGTAATACCGGCCGTCCCGTTCGCTCACCTGAATGATCAGGTGGCCGTTACCGTCTAGGAAGACTTCCGAGGAAGACCAATAGCCGTCCCGCCGCGGTCCGTTGAGGTAGTTCCACTTTGTGAGATCAAGGTACTCGCCGTCGAAATCGTCTTCAAAGACAAGGCGCCAACCGGGTTTGTGTTTGTCGTTGTTCGTGATTGGTTCTTCCATGAGGGCAATTTCCCCAGTCCAAGAAATGCAGAGTATTAATGAAATTAGCATCAGTACCAGAGGTCGCCGCACCCTTGACCCTCCCTGTTGTGGCGCATCTTTGCGCCTCCTGTTTTTTCTTCTCGACCCTTTGATCGGAAGTGCTTTTGCTTTTCCGTCAAACCTTTACCTATCCACCATTATCCACACAGTGGATACTATATCTACTATTTGAATACCCGAGTCTAGTTTAACACGGGCCTAGACCGAAGTCAAGGGTATGGTATCTCTGTCTAGAATCGCCTGTGTCGAAGGCCCATCGAGGAGGCTCAACCCCGATGGGCCTTCGGATGTATTAATCAATAGGGAAGCAATTCCAGGCTTTCGGGAATGGCCACACCGGCCAAGTACACATGGCCCAGCTGCAAGTCTTCAGGGGCAAAGCCGTCACCGGCAAAGGACACTCGGAAGAACTGGGCACCGAGATCCCTGGGGATTACGCCCTGTACTGCGAGTTTTTGCCAAGCAGTATCCGCGTCGGAGACCAACTCCACTGTATAGGGTACTTTCGACCACGCTTCCCCGTCGGCTGAGGCCTCGATGTGCAAATAATCCCGGATCTCCCCTGTCTTGGCGTAGAGGGTCAGCACAAATTCATAATGTTATATATGGTTTTATCCTTCCTCCTCCTCCTCCTCCTCCTCCTCCTCCTCCCTTAATGAAATTAACCTCATTTGTATAATAAGGGGGAGGGACAAAAAGTGGAAAGATGAGGTGATGAACGATGACCCGAACTAAAAACAGAGGGGATGTGTATGTTTATAACTTGGTTCAGGCTCAATTCTTCTTAGACTGTGGCCTGCGTCCTGTAGCGGTAGGAAGAGGCAAACACGGGGACGTATTCTTGCGGTTCAAAAGGGACGAAGCTACAGAAGAAGCCTTCCAACGCTGGACGAATTTCGCGAGGGAAATGAAAAGTAAAATGATGTAGATCGAAGGAGTGATGGATGATGACAAAGAGAAGAATCCCAAGGATGGCTATATTACGGGATATTCAGAGACAGATTCAGAGACAGAAGGAAGAGAAGGAAGAGAAAAAGCAACTCCAAAAGGAGATGTTCAGGCAAGTGTACAATAGGCCAAAGGAGAAGGCTTTTTCTGATATAGACCAACTTAACATGGACAGCTTTCGGGCTATTCCTAAAAGCGTGATACTTGA
>DUMW01000006.1 GCA_012839765.1 Bacillota bacterium | reverse complement strand
GGGGGGAAATGACTTGCATTGGCATGAAACTAGTGTAGAAGAAGCTTTGGCAAAACTGCAAGTGGACCAGCATCGGGGCTTGAGTCGCAAGGAAGCGGCGCGGCGTCTGGTAGAGCACGGTCCCAATGAGCTGGTCAAACAAAAAAAGAAAACGGTCCTGAGTCGTTTTCTCGAGCAGTTTGCAGATTTTCTCATTCTAATTCTCTTGGGTGCAAGCTTGGTATCCTTCTTGCTGGGCGAGCCCGTGGATGCCGTGGTGATCTTTGCGATCATTGTGATCAATGCGATCCTGGGGGTGGCCCAGGAGCTGAAGGCGGACAATGCTTTAGAAGCCCTGCAGAAGATGACGGCTCCCCAGGCCAGTGTGCTCCGGGATGGGGAAGTGGAACGGGTTTTAGCCAGCGAGCTAGTGCCGGGGGATGTGGTCCTCCTTTCAGCCGGAGATTACGTCCCAGCGGATGTTCGACTGCTTGAGGCCAACAATCTACAAGTGGACGAATCGGCCCTCACCGGAGAATCGGTGCCTGTGTTGAAGGATGTGGAGGAACTAGGACCGGAAACGCCCCTGGCAGAACGGGCCAACTTGGCCTACAGCGGCACGGTAATCACCAATGGCCGGGGTCGGGGCCTGGTGGTGGCCACGGGCATGAAAACCGAATTCGGTAAAATCGCCGGTCGCTTGCAGGTGGCCAAGGAAGAACAGACTCCCTTGCAGATCCGGCTGGCCCAGTTGGGACGGTGGATTGGCATCATTGTTCTGGTGGTGTGTGCCATCGTCTTCGTGGCCGCCGCACTCCGGGGAGATCCCTTGCTCGACTCTTTCATGACCGCCATCAGCTTGGCGGTGGCGGCTATTCCCGAGGGTCTGCCGGCGGTGGTGACCATCGTCCTTGCCCTGGGTATCAAACGGATGGCGGACCGAAATGTGATTGTACGCCGGCTATTGGCGGTGGAGACCCTGGGGACCACCACCGTAATCTGTTCGGACAAAACAGGTACCCTGACCCAGAACCGCATGACTGCGACCACTGTTTATGTCGATGGTACCCTCCTGGAGGTGGGGGAGAATGGTCGGCTGCAGACCGACGACGGGGATTTGCTGCTTTTGCTGAAAGCTGGTGCCCTGTGTAACGATGCGAAAACTACCAACGGTACCGGTATGATCCTGGGGGATCCTACGGAGGCGGCTCTTTTGGCCTTGGCCCTCCGGGCGGGACTCAAGGAGGAAGAGTTGGGCCAGACCTATCCGCGGGTGACGGAGCTGCCCTTCGATTCGGACCGAAAACTGATGAGCACCATCCATGCTTGTAACGGCCGTTACCTGCTCTGTGTGAAGGGAGCCCCCGACGAGTTGTTGCTTCGGTGTAACCGGATTAAGGTGGAGGACGAGATCCGCTCCATGACCGAAGAAGAGGCCACAAAAGTGCAAGAGGCCAACATGCATATGGCTAGTGAGGCCCTTAGGGTGCTGGCGGTGGCCTACAAAGAACTGGATGCGGTGCCCGACACGTTGGAAAGCAGCTCTCTGGAGAAGGACCTGGTCTTTTTGGGCCTGGTGGGCATGATCGATCCGCCCCGTCAAGAGGCCCTCGAGGCCATCGCCCGGTGCAAACGGGCGGGGATCCGTCCTGTGATGATCACCGGGGACCATCGAATCACTGCCTACGCCATTGGCAGGAAGCTGGGGATTGTCCAAAAAGACGGGGAAGTGGTCACCGGCGATGAGTTGGAACAGATGAGCGATGAAGAGCTGAAAGAAGTGGTGAAAACCGTCAGTGTATATGCCCGGGTTTCGCCGGATCACAAGGTGCGAATTGTGGAGGCCCTAGGGGCCCACGGCCACGTAGTGGCTATGACCGGGGATGGTGTCAATGATGCCTTGGCTCTCAAACGGGCCCACATCGGCGTGGCGATGGGACGCACCGGTACCGACGTGGCCAAGAATACCGCGGACATGGTCCTCCGGGACGACAACTTCGCTAGTATCGTGGCCGCGGTGGAAGAGGGGCGCATCATCTACGGGAACATCCGGAAGTTTGTCTACTTCCTGTTATCCTGTAACGTGGGTGAGGTTTTAATCATCTTTGCCTCCATCCTGTTAGGTTGGCCCGTTCCCCTGTTGCCGCTGCAGTTGTTGTGGGTCAATCTGGTTACCGACTCCTTCCCAGCCTTGGCCTTGGGTCTGGAGCAGGGGGAGAGGGATGTAATGGACGTGCCGCCCCGGCCCACCGATGAACCCATTATCGACCGGAAGATGGCCTTTGGGATTGTTTCCCAGGCGGTGGCAATTGGGATCGTGACGCTGATTGCCTTTTACATCGGCCAACGGGAAAGCGTGGAACTAGGGCGGAGTATGGCCTTTGCCACCCTGATCATTAGTGAGTTGCTCCGGGCCCATGGGGTGCGGTCCGAGCGAACCTCGGTCTTTGCGATGTCACCCTTTTCCAATAAGACCCTGTTCTGGTCTACCGTAGGCTGCTTGGGTCTCATGGCGGTGGTATTCTTGGTACCGCCCCTGCGGAGCCTGTTCAAACTAGAGCCCTTGACTTTGATGCAGTTGGGTAGAATTGTAGGGCTAGCCTTGATCCCGTTGCTCATTGCGGAAGCGCGAAAACTTATGCGGGGCAAAAAGGAATCCGGGGCAAAAGCCTAGAATCTCTTAACATTTGGATTGAGGGTGAGGTTTGTCCATGAGGTACAATAGTACCCGGGGTAGCAGACCGGAGGCCAACAGCAGCCAAGTGATTTGGCAGGGGATCGCCGCGGACGGCGGCTTGTTCGTCCCCGATGGAATTCCCCGGCTGCCCCTGGAGGAGCTTACAAGCATTTTCTCAGCAGGATACGGGGCGTTGGCCGAGCGGGTCCTTCGCCCCTTCCTCAGCGACTTTTCTTCTGAGGATCTTCGCCGATGTCTTCAGCGGGCCTATAACCCCCGGAAATTTGCCCACCACAAGATCACGCCCCTTGGGTATCTGGGGGATGGGCTTTCCCTTCTAGAGTTGTGGCATGGCCCTACCTTGGCCTTCAAGGATCTGGCCTTGCAGATTCTGCCCCATTTGCTTACCACCGCCATGGATCATCTGGGGGCCGCGGGTGAAGTGGTGATCCTGGTGGCCACCTCCGGCGATACGGGGAAGGCTGCCCTGGCGGGATTTGAGGATGTGGAGCGTACCCGGATCGTTGTGTTCTATCCGGCAAAGGGTGTCAGTACCATCCAGGAATACCAGATGGTGACCCAGACCGGTAATAACACCTATGTGGTGGCAGTGGAGGGCAACTTTGACGATGCCCAACGGGGAGTGAAGGAGATTTTCACCGATCCGGAGATGATTAGTAGACTGCAGGCCCAGAACCGGCGGTTTTCTTCGGCCAACTCCATCAATTGGGGACGCTTGGTCCCCCAGATCGTCTATTACTTTGCTGCCTATCTCGAACTTGTGCACCAGCAGCGGATCTCCCTGGGGGACAGCATCAACGTGGTGGTGCCCACGGGTAACTTCGGGAATATTCTCGCTGCCTATTACGCCCGGTGTATGGGTTTGCCCATCTGCCGCCTGATTTCTGCGGCCAACCGTAACGATGTGGTGGCCCAGTTTATCAATACCGGGGTCTACGACCGGCGGCGGGAGTTTCACCAGACCCGTTCTCCCTCCATGGATATTCTGGTCTCTAGCAACCTGGAACGGTTGTTATATGAGCTTACAGATAGGGATCATACCTTGGTTAAGTCGTGGATGCAGGACCTTGGGGAAAAGGGTTGGTATCAAGTGCCGGAGGGTGTGCATAAACGGATCAAAAGCCTGTTTTGGGCTGGTTCCTGCGATGATGAACAGACCCTGAAGACTATCCGCAGCGTATATGCCCAGTATGATTATGTGGTGGATCCCCATACCGCCGTGGCCTTAGATGTCTATGGTCAGTATGTGCAGGAGACAAAGGATTCCACCCCGACGGTGGTGGCCAGTACCGCCAGTCCCCTGAAGTTTGTGGAGAGTGTGGCCTTGGCCCTATTCGGCGCTGAAGAGATCCAGGGGTTAGACGAGTTTGCCCTCCTGGGACTATTGGCCGAGCGGACAGGCCTCGTGGTACCTGATAGCCTCCGTACCCTGGCCCAGATGCCCAGACGGCATGAACGCACTTGTCAACCCTTAGAGATGCCCAAAGTGGTTCTGGAGTTATTGAGTCATTAAAAAACGCCGGGTCTTGGACCCGGCGTTTCATTAAGCCCTTTCGTCTTTCATCAGCCAGTTCAATCGGCGGATGGACAGGGCGGCGGCAACCGCCGTGAGTACCACTGTCTCCAACAGGAAGGCCGTCACCGCAATCCCATTGATTACTCCCTGGGAGAGTCCCGGGAAGGCAGCTTCACCCCAAAGGGGGAAGCTTACGGTCCCGCCGAAGACGAAGATGGCCACGAAACCTGCGATCATGCCCGCCATCAGTTTCATCGTCCCCGCCTGTCTTCCCGAGGTACCGCCAAACTCGATCTTGATGGAGAAATCCGGAAAGAAGATATCCATCCCCAGCTCCACCGCGGCGATGGTCACGTTCATCAGGATGACCGCCGGCACAGAGATATACAGCGGCAGAGTCATGGCGGGGATGAGTCTATGCACCACCACTTGAAAGACCGCACAGTATAATGCGGGCACCACCGCCGCATAAACCAGCTTGCCCCAATACAGGGACTTGGGATCGATGGGGCTGCTGCGCAAAAACCACCAACTTTTGCCTTCCCGGCTGAGGGACAGGCCCCCCAACTGGGAAATGAGGACACTACCCATGAAGGTGGGCATCAAGAGCAATAAGAGTTGAAATACCCATAGGCCCGCCTGTTCCATGGCGGCATCGGTTTCCGTCGAAGGGGCACCCTGCAGGTTGCTCACGATGTTGTAGACGAAGAATCCAAGGACGATGGTGATAACCGCCAGGGAATACCACAACAGGGGTTCTCTTTTTACCAGCAGCAATTCCTTGCGGACCACCGCCATCGCCTTTTGCTTCGGCCACCAGGTTCTGGCTTTGGTCTTGGCCTTCTTTACCGCCCGTCGGGGCTGATCGTCCTTGGTCCCGTAGCCGGCCAGGAAGAAGGAACCAGACAGGTTAATGGCCAGGTAGGCCAGCAGGACGGTGGAGAGCAGCAACGGCAGTCCGTTTGCCCAAGGTGAGTAATCGAAGGCGGGAAGGAAGCTGAGGGCAAAGCGGCTCATCCACAGATGGGGCAGATAGGGATTCTGGCCGATTCCCCATTGACCCACCTTCTCGAACAGTAGTTGTGGGTCTTGGAACTGCTCATAGAACGCCTGATTGTTCATCATCTGGGTGATGAAAACCACAAACAGGGCAGCAAGGGAGGAAAGTCCGATGAAGATTTGCTTCATCCGACCCGAAGGAACAAAACGCATGATGACAAGAATCAACAGGGAGATCAGGCTGTGGACCAACAAGGCCCCCAATAGTATAACGAAGACCACCGCCAGATAGAACCACCAAGGGGCAGAGTGTTTTACCCCATAGGCGATCCACGCCGGGAGGATGAAAATCGCTACCGATAGGAAGTTATACGCAAAGGACCCTAGGAATTTGGCCGCAAAGACTGTTTTCGTAGAGATGGGGTTGGATAACAGAAAAGGCAGATCACTGCTTTCAAACATCCGTTCATAGGTGATCTTCAATCCCGAAGTCAGGATTAAGATGAAGACCGCCAAACACAAAAGGCTTAGGATGGTGGCTTCGGTACTGCGGGCAAGGCCCGGCAAATATGCCCCAGTCTCATCGAAGATCCCGAGAAAGCGGTAAAAGCCAGTCCCAATGAAAATCCCCAGGAAGATATAGACCGCGAGGACGGCCAATACCTTTAGTTTCGCCTTCGGTTCCTGTAGGGAGTTTTTCGTTTGCCGCCATTGATAGTACATCAACAACCTTAATGAACCCATGTCATTACCCCCTACTCACTGTCATTCTCTGGATCATCGTTCTTGGCGGTGAGCTCTAGGAACAGGTCCTCGAGACTGATGGGCTTGCCCGTCTCTACATGATGGGCATTCTGTCGCAACTCATCGATGGTGCCTAGGGCGATGAGCTTGCCCCGCTGGATGATTCCCACCCGGTCGCACATTTGCTCAGCTATTTCCAAAATATGGGTGGACATGAACACCGTACCACCCTCCGCGGTGAAGTTTCGCAGAATGTCCTTAATCAGACGGGCGCTTTTAGGATCTAGGCCTACGGTGGGCTCGTCGAGGAATAGGACTTTGGGTTTTCCCAACAGGGCGGCGGAAAGACATACTTTCTGCCTCATACCGTGGGAGAAACTACCGCACAATTCATCGGCCCGATCGCTGAGCTCAAACAGGTCTAAAAGCTCATCGATCCGCCTAGAGGCCTCGGCCTGGTCTAGGTTCCGCAACTGGGCTGCAAACTGTAAGAATTCCCGGGCGGTCAACTTTTCGTAAATATTGGGTGAATCGGGTACCAAGGCCATGTGGCTCTTGGCCCGCACTGGATCCTCTTGGACGTTGACTCCCGCGATTTTGGCCGTCCCAGAGGTGGGGGTCAAAAGACCCGTGAGCATCTTGATCGTGGTTGTCTTGCCGGCGCCATTGGGCCCGAGAAAACCAAAGAGTTCGCCGGCACGGACGTGTAAAGACAACTGGTTGCACGCGATCAGATTACCATATTGTTTGGTCAACCCTTCTGCGATAATCATATTAGACTCCTTTCCGCACCCTCACGGGGAAAACCTAAAGATTAGGCGTCGCTAAGACATACTTATCACTAAATACAGGGCTTCGTCAACCCTAAGCCGCAGCCAAATCGCTACTTTGTTTGTTTTTTGGAAAGAGTGTCGTGTAGATCTGGGAGGGTGTCTAGGAGGAAAGAAGGGAGGGGTGCCTTGGGGCACCCCCATTAGGCAATTAGAAGGCCCAGCTCAGTCCCGCTTGGAGCCCGCGGAACCCTGCCGGTTGATGCATGGTGTCGCTGCAACAGGCTGAGATCCCGCTGTATGTTTCGACTATGTAGCCCACGTAGAGGCTTAGGCCGCTAGCGAAGTTGTAGCTAAGGGCTGCCTTCAGTTCGTGCCCTGACCCCAGATAGGTGTCGTATTCGTAGTCGTTCACCTCTTCGTCGGATATAGTGGTGACCGAGGCAACGAGGGGCAGATAGGCGTAGCGTATCGACAGGGACAGTCCTGAACGGGCCTGGGTAGTGGTTACAAACCCCAGTTTGAAGCCTCCACCGCGGTTTTCCACTTCTAAGGGTACCATCGATTCTGACCATGCGGCGTTGTAGCGGGAAGCGAAACGTGTATAGCCCACCAGGAGGCCAAAGGTGTCGGTGAACCCGAAGACCCCCTCCAACTTGGTGTTGCTATACCCATACAGATTGAGGCCTGCCTCGTCTGGCTCTTTT
>DUMW01000005.1 GCA_012839765.1 Bacillota bacterium | reverse complement strand
GTTCGGCCTACGTTTCGGTTGAGGCTTGCAGTTTCCGCCAACTAACCAGCTGAATTCCCTGTGCCTCGATAAACCGTCGGGTTTCCTCTTCCATGAAGATAAGGTATTCGAAATATCGCTGTTGCCAGGAGCCGGTGATTGCCCGCATAGTGTCGCTAGCCAAGGCCGGGTGGATGATGAAATAGCTTACACCCGTAGGCAGCTGGGCCAGCTGCCGATACACCGCCTCCTTGGTGGCCCGATAAGTTCCTTTCCGGGCAGCGCTAAACAGCCCAGTCAGTCTAGGTGTGCTAGCCTGTTCCATCAGCTCAAAGATGCGGAGATCATAGCCCTGCTCAATTGCCTGGCTTTGCAGTTCTGGAGTGGGTTTCAGGAGCATGGGAGGAAGCCCGAAAGACTCTGCCAGTCTTAGATAGGCCTGGGCAAAACCATAGGAAGCCAGGGAAGCACCCATGTGGGTGTCCAGATGGGTAAGCTGGACACCCCATTCCAGGGCTCGTTGGACTTGCGCCTTAGATTCCTCATACACTTCCTCTACCGACGCGTGTTTGATCACTTCCTCCGGACGGCGATGCATGAAACCGTCCTTATCCCTTAATCCTCTACCGGCCGTCAACGGTGGCCAACGGTAGGTGGCCCATTCGCTGGTGAGAGTTAGGTGGATTCCCACATCCAACTTCGGATGCTCCCGATACCACATCAAGAATTCATAGGACCAAGGGCAGGGGACCATCACACTGCAACTGGTAGCCACACCTTGGGTTAGGAGTCTTCTTGCCGCTTCGTTTGCTTCCCAACTCAAACCCACATCGTCACAGTGAACAATTAAGAGGCGATCCCTGTGGGCAGGGTCCATCGGCGCACCTCCTCGAGACCATAGACGGTACCAATCTGATTCTTCTCCGCGCAGCAGGAAATACCTTTGCCGCCGGAGAAATACCCCTGGGGGAAGACGGCAAAACCATTGGCGTGCTTGCCATCATCACCCTGAAAGGGGGAAGGGACGCTTGGACGTAGCCCTTGCTCGCTGGGGAAGCCTTCAAGGTGTTTTGTCATGGTCCTAGGAGGGTTTGCGGAATGTCGTCGACTCTTTCCAGTGAAAAAGTGGGCTTAGGTACCCATGATTTGACACAATGTTGCAGCAAAAGATGTCAGGTTCTGCCACAACAGCGCGTGGGATCAACCCCTCAAGTCTTACAAATCCATGGTATAATGCCATGGGAGAGGGAAGTGACTTGTCCAAGATCGCCTGTGGCCAAGTTGGGCCTTTTGTATGTTCCATCTTCTCTACACCTCACCCCAAGAAGATCAGGTTAATCAAGTAAGTTGTCTGGTAGAAAGGAATCTGGAATACTATGCGTTTGCTCAAGATCTTCATTTCATACTACAAAACAGAACGTTGGCTCTTCCTTTTTGATATGTCTTGTGCCGCCGCCATTGCCATTCTGGATCTGGCATTTCCCGTTGTGACGCGCATGTTTATGAAAGACTTTATTCCCAACCGGAATATGCAGGCTGTCCTGGTCTGGACCGTTGCCTTGGTGGTCCTTTACACCATACGCCTCCTTTGTCAATACGTGGTCGACTATTACGGACACAAGATGGGTGTCAATATGGAATATCATATGCGCAAGGATCTCTTCACCCATCTGCAGACCCTGGATTTCAAGTTCTTTGACGATACCAAGGTCGGATACTTGATGTCACGGATCGTGAATGACCTGAGGGACGTTACAGAGTTAGCCCACCATGGTCCGGAGGATGTGTTTATCGCCGGGTTTATGCTCATTGGTTCCTTTGCCTATCTGATCACAGTCAATGTGCCGTTGACCCTGGTGGCCTTTGTCTTTGTTCCCTTCATACTAATCTACGCTAGCAAGAAGCGTACCGCTATGTCCGAAGCCTTCACCGAGGAACGGCGAAAGATCGCGGAAGTGAACGCGGATTTGGAAAACAGCCTGGCGGGAATCCGTGTGGCCAAGAGTTTCGTGAATGAAGAATATGAGATGCAGCGTTTTGACCATGCCAACAGCGCCTTCAAGTATTCCCGGTACGAAGCCTTCAAGGCCATGGCGGAGTACTCATCTGGGCTGAGCTTTCTCACCAACATTTTGAACGTGGCCGTCTTGGGGGTGGGGGCTTGGATCATGCACTTGGGGTATATCGATCTTGCGGATCTGACAGCCTATCTGATGTTCATAAGCTTTTTCCTGCAACCCATTCGGCGACTGATCAACTTTACCCAGCAGTACCAGCAAGGGATGGCCGGCTTTGCCCGTTTCGTGGAGTTAATGGACGTAAAGCCCAGCATAACCGATGCCCCTGATGCCGTTACCCTGCATAAGGTTCGGGGTGAGATTGAACTTGAGAATGTGTCTTTTGAATATAATTCTTCCCAGCCGGTGTTGAAGGATGTCTCCTTGAAGATTCCCGCGGGGTCTACCGTGGCCTTTGTGGGTCCTTCAGGCGGGGGGAAAACCACCCTTTGTCAGTTGATCCCGCGGTTTTATGATGTGACCAGCGGTCGTATCCTAGTGGATGGTATCGACATCCGCCGGGTTACTTTGGAATCCCTGCGACGGAATATTGGTGTGGTCCAACAGGATGTTTTCTTGTTCACCGGGAGCATCCGGGAGAACATCCTCTATGGAGATCCCACCGCTTCCGAAGAGGCGATGATCGATGCAGCAAAGAAGGCCCAGATTCACGACTTTGTGATGACCCTGCCTGACGGGTACGATACCTATGTCGGTGAACGGGGCATCAAGCTTTCCGGAGGCCAAAAACAGAGGATCTCCATTGCCCGGGTTTTCTTGAAGAATCCGCCGATCTTGATTCTAGACGAGGCTACGTCGGCTTTGGATACGGTGACAGAACAGGAGATTCAAGAAGCTCTTAACGAATTGGCCAAGGATCGGACCACCTTGTTGATTGCCCATCGTTTGTCTACGGTGCGCCATGCGGACAAGATCGTAGTGTTGGACGAGGGACGGATCCAAGAGGCGGGTACCCATCGGGAGTTGTTACAGAAGGGAGGTATGTACGCTAAGCTGCACCACGAGCAGTACGCCTTTGAGTACGGCAGCTGACGGTTCACAGGTTTTCCGCAAAGAGTGTCGGCATAGCAGAGAAGCACTAGGGAGATCGGGAAGTTTACAAGACCAAGAAAAGGAGGGACTTTGGTGCAGGATCGGATGCAGTGGTTTACTGAGGCAAGGTTTGGGATGTTTATCCACTGGGGACTATACGCGATCCCGGCCCGCGGAGAATGGGTGCGGAGCCACGAACGGATCCCTAAAGAAGATTACCAACCGTTTTTTGAGGAGTTCAATCCAACGAAGTATGATCCCAGGCAGTGGGCAAAGTTGGCGAAGGAGGCCGGACAGAAGTATGCGGTGATCACCACCAAGCACCATGACGGCTTTTGTCTTTTCGACAGTCAATTGACGGAGTATAAGGCTACCAATACCCCCGCAGGCAGGGACCTAATTCGTGAATTCGTCGAGGCCTTCCGGGCCGAGGGATTGAAGGTGGGCTTTTACTACTCTCTGTTGGATTGGTATCACGATGACTATCCCGCTTACGGAGACCGCCATCATCCTATGCGGGAGAATTCCGCTTTCAAGGGCCGGAAGCACAATTTCCAACGATACATCGAGTACCTTCATGGACAAGTGCGGGAACTCCTTACCAATTACGGGAAGATCGACATCCTGTGGTTCGATTTCTCCTATGACCAGATGCAGGGAGAAACCTGGGAAGCCACCAGACTGGTGGAGTTGTGTCGGTCCCTACAACCCCACCTGATTATTAACAGCCGCCTTGGCGGCAACATTAAGGCGGCACAACCGGAATCCTATGCCGGAGATTTCGCCACCCCCGAACAGATCGTACCGCCCCACGGGATCCGCAACGAACTGGGACAACCCATTCCTTGGGAAGCCTGTGTCACTATGAACCGGCACTGGGGATACTGCGCCAGGGATAGGGAGTACAAGTCGGCGAAGACAATCGTGCGGGCATTGGTGGAATGTGTCAGCAAGAACGGGAATCTGCTGTTAAACGTGGGGCCCGATGCCTGGGGAGTCATTCCCGAACAATCGGTAGATGTGCTCAAAGACGTGGGCCGGTGGATGGAGAAAAACGGTGACAGTATCTATGGGTGCGGGGCCAGTGAATTACCAAAACCCGAATGGGGCCGGTACACCCAAAAGGGGAATAAACTCTATGCCCATATCCTAGATTTACCGATCGGTCCCATTCCCTTCGCGGGACTAAAGGGTAAGATTAAGAAGGCGCGGCTCCTTGCAGACGGTTCCGAGCTTAAGGTGCAAACCCCGTGGAACGCGGTGGAGTTCCCCGATTACGCCTTTATTGACCTCGGCACCAGTCAGCTACCCGATGAATTGGACACGGTGATTGAACTGGAGTTGGAATAGACGATTAATGTGAATATCTACCGTGGTGGTTTAGGAGCAATAGGGACTGGGCCTATCTAGACAACGGTTACGTCTAGCCGGGCAAAACCCTTTGGTTACTGCGAAAGACTGAGGTGAAAACAACGGGCCGCTTAGAAGCGGCCCTTCAATTTATGCTGCCTTCTTCTTGTCTTTATGGAAGAGGTCATACAGGATGGGCACCAGGATCAGGGTGAGGACCGTAGCGTAGATCAGACCGCTTACAGCCGTAATGGCCATCGGCTGAATGAGCTCGGTACCCGTACCCGCAGCAAACAACAGGGTAGAAAGGGCCAGGATAGTGGTGAAGGCCGTCATTAAGACCGGCCGCAGTCTGACCACGCCGGCCTCGATGATAGCCTGTCTTTTTTCCATCCCCCGACTACGAAGTTGGTTGATGTAGTCTACGAAGACGATCCCGTTGTTCACTACTACACCAGAGAGGATGATTAGGCCCAGGAAGGCCACGATACTCACCGGGTGTCCCGTAAGCGCTAGTCCCAGAAAGCCCCCGGTAAAGCCCAAGGGGATGGTAAACATGACGATAAAGGGTGCCAGTAGGGACTGGAACTGGGCCACCATCACCAGGTAGATCAGGATCACCGCCAAGATCAACATGAGAGTGAGATCCCTGAAGGAGTCGGTGAGCATCTCATATTCGCCACCCATATCAACTGTATAGCCCTCGGGAACCTTGTAGTCCGCGAGCTTCTTAGCAATCTTTTCACTGACAAGACCAGTGTTGTAGCCTTCGGCCAGGCCGGCGGTAACCGATAGATACCGCTGCTGGTTTTCCCTGCTGATGGATTTATATCCCGTAGCCTCTTCTATGGTGGCAATGTCTCCGATGCGCACCTCAACACCCTGGGGATTGGTGATCGTCAGATCCAACAGCTGCTCCCGGGTAAGCCGATTGTCTTTCCGACCGTCGGAGACAAAGACATCGTACTGGTTTGGACCGATGGAAAGGGTGGTCGCGGCACCACTGGTACCCAAGTAACTATTCAATTCCAGGAAAACCTGGGCCGTAGTCAGCCCGCGGGCAATACTCTTTTGCTTATCCACCCGAACCCGCAGTTCCGGTGCGGTTTTTTCGATTCCATCGGAGACCTCCACCACACCCTCTACCTGGGAGACTAGTTCCGCCACGTCCCTGGCAATCTGCTCCAAGGTGGCAAAGTCCCGGCCTTTAATATTGACCACAATGGTGCCGCCCATCAGGGCCGTAAGATCCATGCTGGCATCATTGATCGTCATCTCCCCGGGAAAGTCTTCGGTTCGTTCTCGAATGATTTGGGCCACCTGGCCGGTAGATTTGGCCCGCTCTTCCTTCAACAATACATAGAGCGAAAGCTCTGTATGGGTACTGCTTCCCGTCGACAGGCCCATCCCCAAGAAGGACCCACCGAACATGGCTCCGACGGTTTCCACATCGTCAATCTCCATAATCTTTGCCACCAGTTCATCGGCCAGGAGCGTAGCTTCCTGGAAAGAGGTGTCGGTGGGCAGGCTTAACTTTATACTCAGCTGCCCCGTGTCGGTGGCGGGGAACAGTTCCGTACCTTGGCGGAAGGCCCCGACTATACTGAGCACAAACAAAACTAACAGTAGGGGCAGGACGACCCACTTTTTGTCTATGCAAAACGCCATGATCTTAGCGTACCGCCCTTTGATTCTGTCAAAGAGGGTTGTTTCCTTAATCACAGTTTTCTCCATCGCTCGGGAAGCCACTGTGGGTACTAGGGTCAATGCCACCACCAGGCTTGCGGTAAGAGAGAAAGCGATAGTCAAAGCCATATCCGCAAAGATTTCTCTGGTCATGCCCCGCAGGAAAAGGATGGGGATGAAGACCGCGATGGTGGTCAAAGTGGAGGCGGCAATAGCACCGGAAATCTCCTGGGCGCCGATGAGGGCTGCCTCCTTGGCACTCTTACCTTCGTTCCGGAGTCGGTAGATGTTTTCAATCACCACAATGGAGTTGTCCACCAACATGCCTACACCGAGGGCCAGGCCGCCGAGGGAAACGATATTCAGGCTGATTTTACCAAAGTACATTAATACGAAGGTAGTCAGCACGCTGATGGGGATAGATAGACCCACAATCAGGGTGGGCTGAATCTTCCGCAGGAAGACCAGCAATACAAGGATGGCCAAAAGCCCGCCCCACAACAGGTTGGAGGTGACCGAACCCACCATCAGATCCACATAGTAACCCTGGTCCATCAAGGTGGCCATTTGCAGGCCTTCATGGGTGGCCATCAGTTCCTTCATCCGTTCCCGAACCCGTTTGGCCACGTCGGCGGTAGAGTACTCCGTCTGCTTTTGAATGGTAATGACGATGGAATCGTGGCCATTTACCTTGGCGTACCGGGTGCCGGAGCTTTCCCGAAGCTCGATATCTGCCACCTCACTGAGGGTAATTGAACCCACGATGGGTAGCGACAGAAGGGGCAAACGTTCCAAATCCTCAATGCTTTCCAAGCGATCCCCTACCCGCACCAAGTACTGCTGTCCACCTTCTAATAGGTACCCGGCGGGCATGGCAAAGTTCTGGCCCATGAGGATCCCGGAAATCATCTCCTCCGTGAGGGCAAACTGACTGGGATCAATGTTCTGCATTAAGGCTTGGGGATCCAGTCCGGGCAGGCGCATGGATGCCGCCAGTCTCCTTTGGATACTCGCGATAGTCTCCTCGATCTTCTCTTGGTTGATCACCACATGGACCTCTTCCTCCACCAACCCTGTGGCAGAGACCGCCGCCACTCCCTCAATGCTCTCCAGTTCGGGTATAACCACATTGTTCAAAAACTTGCTGGACGCGCTCAAGGGTTGGTCCTCCAATGCCGCGGAGAGGACCATCACCGGCATCATGCTGGGATTGAGCTTAAAGATCATGGGGGATTGCACATCACTGGGTAAAAAGGTTTTGAGCATGTCTAGGCTTTCCCGCATTTCGATCATGGCAGAGTCCATGTTGGCGGTAGCGTGAAACTCCAGGATTACCAGGGACAGGTTTTCACTGGAGATAGAGTTCACCTTCTTGATGTTGCTTAGACTAAGCATGGCCTGCTCGATGGGGCGAGAGACCATCAATTCAATCTCCTCAGGGCTGGCCCCGGGGTAGGTCGTCACCACCACCGCGAAGGGCAGATTGATATTGGGCAACAGGTCGGTAGTCATATTACGTAAAGAGACCGTCCCCAAGATCAAAACGATAATCACACCAATGATTACCGTATAGGGTCTTTTGATACTGAAACTTGGTAACATGGGCATCACTCCAAATACTAAAACTCTTCAGCAAGGGTGCTGTATTGATCGAAGATATCATTTAGTTTCTGCAGCCCCCGGACAATCTCCAAGAGGTCCTCCTCGGGAACGTGTTCAAAAACCTCCTGAAAGAAGCCTTCCAGTTTGGCTTGCAGATCTGAAATGATATGGTCCACATTTTCCGTAAGCTGCACCGTCACCACCCGGCGATCCACATCGTCTCTCTTGCGCACCACCAAGCCTTCCTTTTCCAGCCGGTCCACGATCCCGGAAACTGTGCTGTTGGGCAGATCCAATTTCCGACTGAGCTCGGTGATCCGCAAGGGGCCGTATTGTTGGATCAGGAAAAGCAAAGTCAGTTGGGGAAAGGTCAGACCCACGTTTTCGAAGTGGAAGCGGGAGCTTCTTTCGACCTTTTTCGGGATCAGATATAGTAGTCCAATAATTGTACGGGCGTAGTTTTCTGCCATGGTTGCCTCACCTCCCCGGGGCAGGACAAGTATTTCGACTCCGAATAGTTCGTGTGCGAAATACTTCCTGACTTAGTATATATGAACAAAGGGAGTCAGTCAATGCCACCACAGCCTTGTCCCATCATTTCTATATAAAGAAGCCGCTCCCTTGTACCCCTAGGGCAGAAACCTCGATGACATTCTTACCCGTTTTTGGTATACTGATACAAGTTAGCACCGTTGCTAACAGCCCAGAAGGAAACAGAAGTATCCCGGATAGCCGGTTAAGAATGCCGATTTTTCACAACCGCTACGACAACCAGATCATTTACAATTTCTTAACCGTCGTGGGCCAAGCATCGACGTAGAAGAAATCCAAAGAGTGGAAAGTGGTGATCACTGTGGTGCGAACCGATCCAATCGGTGCAGGAGCTATGAGTCCGGTACGCCTCCGGTCGGTGCGCGTGACCTGTATCTGCATGGCGGCCTTGTATCTGGCCATCGGCTATTTTTATTCCCTGTCCCAGGGTAACGAGGATCCCTTGTCTTTCGGGAATCGCTTGTTCTTTGCGGGCCTTTACATTCTGCTGTGTGCAGTTTCCTATGTGCTGCCTGTCTCTAAGCACCGTTATTTGCCACCAATCCTCTTGTTCTTGGTGATTCTTTCCTTCACCCACGGAGCCTTTCGAGGCCGGGCTTGTGGATTATTTGTCGAAGCCCAGGCGGAATTGTTGTTGCTTATCCCCCTTGTAAACACTATTTTTTTCCAATATGTATGGCTTATCTCCCTTTTAGATGGGGCCTTTATTCTTTTTGTAACCATCTCCTTTTTCAAGGATGCAGGGCAATACTCCTTACCCTACGTGTTGGCCGCGGTGGTTGTCACTGTCTCCTCCTACCTGGTAACCAGGATAATGCGCCGCTATGCCCAACGGTACGAAAGCCTCTTTGATCATGCCCACATTGGCATTGCTTCCCACCAGATCCTTTGGGGTGAGGGCAAAGCACCGGTGGATTACCGGATCGAGGAAGTGAACAAGTATTTTGCAGAACTGGTGGGCATGAAGGCGAAGGATCTGGTGGGGAAGACCCTGAAGGAAGTGGCGCCCAACATCGGTCCCTGCTGGCTAGAGGCCTATAAGCGATTGGCGACAGAAGAAGATGAAGTGCACTTTGAGGCCCATCTGCAGGATGTGGGCAAGTACTTAGAGGTAAAGGCCTATCGATTGGAGGGCAACCATTTTGTGACAGTATTTCATGACATCACCGACCGAAAGATTACGGAGGAGGCTCGCAGAAGCTCCCGGGAGCAGCTACAGACCCAGACAAAGCTGCTGGAGACCATCCTGGACAATGCTCCCATCAACATCTGGCTCACAGACCCAGAGGGAAAACCGATCTTGGTGAATCGTCTTTACCGGGAGAATACAGGGATTGGTACCAACAGCCCTAGCATCACTGAGGAGCAGCTTTCCACAAGCCGCCAACTGGATCTGGCCAATCTTGGGGAGGATTCCCTGCAGGAAAGCGAAGAAGTGATCACCTTCCGGGACAACTCCCAGCGTACTTTACGGGTTCTACGGAAAAGGATTACCGATGCCGAGGGGAATATCCTTGGTGTTTTGGGGATTGGACTGGATATTACCGAGCAAAAGCATGGCGAGGAGGAACTCAAACGGCTGACCTACCATGACTCCCTGACCGGTTTATATAACCGGCGTTACGGCGAAATGATTATGGAAGAACTAGACGAAAGCCGCCAAGTGCCTGTCAGTATAATCATGATCGATGTGAACGGTTTGAAAGTGGTCAACGACTCCCTAGGGCACGAACAGGGGGATAGTCTACTGCAGAAGGCGGCCCAGGTACTCCAACAGGCCTGTCGCGAGGAGGATATCGTGGCCCGGTGGGGTGGGGATGAATTCTTGATCCTCATGCCCGGCGCTAACGAGAAGGTGGCGGCAAGGATCTGCGAAGGCATCCAGTCCCTGAGTGAACAACAATCGGAAAAACCCATCAGGTTAAGTATGTCCGCGGGTTACGCTACGAAGTTCAATCCAGCGCAGAAGCTTTCCGATGTCCTTAAAGAAGCCGAGGATCATATGTATCGGAAGAAGACAAAACATGCCCAGATTAGTGACAGCCAGCTGATGCATTCCCTCCAACAGATGCTCAAGGAAAGGGGCCTAGAACTGGAAGAACAGATTGAACAGATTGAGTTTTTGGCCCTGGCCTTGGGAGAACGGATCGGATTAGATGACCAGCAACTGGAGGACCTGCGCCTCCTTGCCCATTACCATGATATTGGGCAAGTTGCTACCAGTGAACATATCCTGGGAAAACCAGGTCCCTTGAGTCGCACGGAACGGGAGGCCATGAAACGCCACGCGGAGATTGGGTATCGAATTGCCATGGCCTTTCCCAAGCTGGCCCCGGTGGCCGAAGCCCTTCTGGCTCACCATGAGTGGTGGGATGGTTCCGGTTATCCCCGGGGCTTGAAGGGCTTGGAGATTCCTCTGGCGGCCCGGATCATCACCATTGTGGATGCCTTTGTCTCCATGGTGAACGAACGACCCTACCGGGCTCCCCTCGGCATCGATGAGGCCATCGGCGAGATCAAGGCGCGTAGCGGTACCCAATTCCAGCCGGACCTGGTGGAAGTCTTCTCTCAATTGATGGAGGATCCAGCCCTCCGGCAACGTTTCACACCGGACCCGAAGGGACAGTAGGTGGACGAGACCTCCGTTCAAGGATCCGCCTCCTGTGGGAAAGTACCTTTGTCCCGTTGGCACCAGGTCGCCGGCGATCGGTCGGTTCAACAAGGAAGGCCATAACTGATCGAGCACACCCCTGGCTTCAGGTTTTGATTCTGCTTGTCAGTATGTAGTCCTCAAGGTGGGCAACGGGCGGGGAATAGGTCCGCTGTCCACCGACCGGAGAACCTTCTCTTCAATAGTCGTGTATTTCCGAAAGCACAAAACCGCCAAACCCCTTGCCTTTGTGATTTTCTATACAGATCCTTTCTCTGTGCTTTTTCAAGAAAGAAGTCCTTGACGATCCCCCCTTTTATGTTACCCTAGAACCAAGATATCCATAATGTGGTTGAAGTATGCACAACGTGACCAAAGATAAACAGGAATCGGTGGAATTCACTTAGGTGCCATTTCTCGAGGATGGCCATTTGTATAGACCCAGCCTGAATCCCATGAGCAGAGAAACAGTTCCGGGGCGAGGTGATGGTCACGGGGCAAAAACCATGACTGATTCGGACTAAGATGATCTATAACTTAACTGATAAGCACTGGGCTGAAGGCAACAAATTGTCGCTTATTGGGTCAAAGGGAGGTGATTGATGAACGAACGCACCACAGGGCAAGTGGATTAATGTATAGTCAGCGTTTTGATTTCTCTGGACTAAACCACAAAAGGGAGGTCAGTTACGGTGCAAAGAATCCAGAGGGTAGCAATCGTGTTGCTGGGATTGGTCTTTATCCTCAGCGGCCTGTCCGAAGCAAAGGTGAAACTGGTTTATGTTAACAATGTCACTGACGTTACAGCCAATGTGGAACAGCAGTTAATCGAGATGTTTATGGAGGAAAACCCGGACATCGAAGTGGAGTACCGGAATGCGCCCATCACACCGGATCAGTTGTTGCTGTGGGCGGCCGGTGGTATGGCCCCTGATGTTTATATGGTTCATAGTCACACAGTGAATGAACTGGTGGGAATGGGTCTGTTGACCCCCCTTGACAAATTTGTCAAGGATGACCCCGAAGTAGATCTTTATGATCTATTTCCGGAGGGTATCGAAGAGTTCTCCGTGGGCGGTGTCCTGTATGGCATGCCCTATGAGTACCATATGGTGGCGGCCTTGTTCTACAACGCCGATGTGATTGCGGAATCGGGTCTGCCGACCCCACCGGACCACTGGGAGTGGGAAGACTTCCTGCGCTATGCTGCCAAACTGGTGAAAACCGATGGGGATCAGGTAACCCGGTGGGCTTTCTACTCCGGTCACCCCCTGAACTTCATGCACAGCTGGGGTGGTAAAATGGTGGACGATTGGCGCAATCCCACCGATACCCTGATCGATTCACCGGAGGCCATTGCCGGATATGAAGCTTATGTAGACCTGGTACATCGCCGTCTGTCACCACCGACGGCCAACTACGTCAACGAATTCCTCGGGGAAACCACCGCGATGGTCCTTAGCGGTCTTTGGGGGTCCTACGCTTTCAAGGATGCTAACTTCCAATGGGATATTACCTTACCGCCGGTGGGACCCAACGGTGGCCGGGGCTATGAGTTCGTCAGCCGGGCCCTGGGGATCAGTACCACCACCCAGTATCCCGAGGAAGCCTATCGGCTCTTGAAGTTCTTAGCCTACGACGAACGGGCCCTGAAGATCCGTGCCCTATCCGTGGCCTCTGAGGGTGTGCAGGGAGAAATGCCTGCTCGCATTTCCGTGGCCCGGGGCGAGGCGTTCGTGGAAAACGACTTAGGTCCGAAGAACAAGATGCTCATGCTGATGGTGGCCGACTACGTCTACCGCATGCCGCGCCATCCAGAAGCCAGGTGGGTATTCGGGGTGTACAAGGTGAGCCGGTGCGCAACGTGGCCATCAGTACCGCAGAGCAAATCCGCGCGATCCTACAGTCAACAGAATAGAGCACAAAGGCCTACGGCCCCAGGGAAGCCTTCTTTGGGGCCGTCCTTACGACCTCAGGTTCACAGTACGAAGGTTGGATGGTTCCCGGATCTTCGCTGGATCACGGTCCCTGTGCCATGCGGAAATACCGGGTATCCTCCCAAATTCTAGACTAATATCTGGTCATAGGAAAGGAGCACATTATAAATGAATTCTGCTGTGCTAAGGAAGTCCCTGATGATCACCGTGTTGGCGGTGCTGTTGTTGGGTAACGCACTTGCCCAGGCGCAAGTCACCATCACCTACATGCACCGGTCCATCCCCCTGGAGACCGAATGGGCCCAAAGGGTGGCCGCAGCCTTCGAAGAAGCCCATCCGGATATCAAGGTGGAGCTTCTTTCTGGCGGTTCTCACACAGGATACTTGGACAAACTGACGATCCTTGTGGCCTCGGGGATGGCACCGGACGTTCACTTCGGGACTGCGGATCGCCTGCTTCCCATTTACAACGGCTGGATCTTGGATCTCACTGAACTGGTGGAACGGGACCTGGAGGAATTGGCCATCGATGACTTCCTCCCGGGAATCTTCAATTCCTATGGAGTAAATGGAAAGCTTTACGGAATGCCCATCAACGTTGTGCCCCAGGTGGTGTTCTGGAACAAGGATCTCTTTGCGCAGCAGGGAATTCCACCGTTGACCATGGACTGGGATGCCACCGACTGGACCTGGGATGAGTTTATCCAGGTTTGTCGTCGACTCACAGAACGGGGTCCTGACAATCAATACCGCCGGTTAGGTGTGGGTCAAGCGACGGAAACCTACCTGCCCGACGTCACTTGGATCTTTGGTGGTGATTGGTTCCCGGAGGAGGCCTATGTAACCGGTATTGCCCGGGAAGCCACCATGACCCGCCCAGAAACCATCCAAGCCTTTGAAGCCATGGCGGAGTTGTACCAGAACTATGCAGCCGAAGGACCGGCCAAGGGGATCAGCTCCTGGTCCGGTTTTGAGCAGGGACTGTTAGGTATGGACTGGATCGGTATGTGGAAACTGAAAAACTTCCTGACCGCCACCGAAACTGGAAACATGGCCTTCGACTGGGGCATGGCACCGGTGCCGAAGGTGAAGAACAGGGCAAATACCCGTTGGGTGGATGGGTTGTTTATCGCTAAGGATAGCCAGAATATCGAGGCAGCCTGGGAGTTCGTAAAATTCGCCACGGGAACCGAGGGTTTAGCCCTGTGGGCTGAGATCACTGGGGATATCCCAGCCCGCAGATCCGCCCTTCCGGTCTATGTAGACAAGATCACTGACATCGTGGATATTCCCCAAAACGCGCTCTTCGCCTTCATCGATGGCACCGTGGCCAATTCCCGCCGGGCCATCGAAGAGAGTATCATGGGGACAGGCCAGATCCTGGCCAGCCAGGCCTACGGGTGGTTCGGTCCCATCCTGGATGGTACCGAACCGGCCAGTACCCGCCTGGAACTTGTGCAACACGAGCTAAATATCGCTTTGGCCAATCTCTTTGAGGAGTAATAGACTGATCAAACTAGACTCCCTTTTGCTTCCATAAGGGAAACCAGAGCTTGTAAGGAGAACGGGGTGGCCTACGGCCACCCCCTTGGACGATGCCAAGATCGTTCCCAGAAGAGATACCGATCAAGAGTAGTTGGTTCGCCATCTTAAGACATGGTACTATAAGCTTAAACCCCCTGGTTCTTCCCCAGGACCAAAGGGAAGGGCATACAGCATCCCACCGACGGGGAGACCACAGGACAGGACAAGCCCAATCTAGGAGTGCTGACAGATGTCGGATCATGTGATGCGGACCGATGAGGAACTGGGCAAGTGTACCGTTGGTGAATTAAGACCCCACAACGCACCCATCACTTTGGTGGAATATGATCCTCCTTGGCCTGCTTTGTTCGCCCGGGAAGCAGAGCGTATCCGGGCAGTTTTGGGCCTTAAGGCCTTATGGGTGGAACACGTAGGTTCCACCTCTGTGCCAGGACTATGGGCGAAACCGACTATAGATATAGTCCTGGTAGTAAGTGACTCCAGTGACGAATCCTCCTATGTACCCGCCTTAGAAGGGGCCGGGTACAAACTGAAGATCAGAGAACCAGACTGGTACCAACACCGAATGTTCAAGGGCCCAAACACCGACATCAACCTACATGTTTTCCGCGAAAGGCACCGAGGAAGTGGAGCGCATGCTGCGCTTTCGCGATTGGTTGCGGAACAAAGAAGAAGATCGGGAAAAATACGCGCGGACCAAGAAGGAACTGGCTAAGCGGACCTGGCACCATATCCAGCATTACGCGGACGCGAAGACGGCGGTAATCCAAGAGATTATGACTAGGGCCGCGGCTGTACAGAGGGAAATAAGGTAGGATAAGTCGTTTGTTGGCTACAACAGATCGGTCACATTGCAATATTTTGATTCGCCGCCACAACTTCGATCGATTGCCATAACACAGCGGTACCAGAAAGAAGTCAGTCGATCCGGGACCAGGGAATCATTAACAAGCGGTAACCGGATGAAAACCAAGGGGTGTGCTTGCTTAACTATGGATTTCATGATACACTGTTCTTGACTCACCAAATTGTAGATACATTGTTCATATTACGGATACAAGAGGTACTAGAGGTGTCACCACTAACACGAAGGGAAGCGGGAAAATGAAATACATATTCAATACAAGATTTATCGATCTAGATACCGATGTCAAGCGGCAAGTGATCGTGGACCGGGAACCTGGCCAATATCTGGGCCATCCCACCACAGTACTCCTGGAGGGCGGCAAGACGATCCTCACGGTTTACCCCAAGGGGCACGGGCGGGGACCCATCATCCTGAAGAAGAGTACCGACGGCGGCCTCACCTGGTCCGAGCGTTTACCGGTGCCCGAAAGCTTTGAAACCAGCAAGGAAACCCCCACCATCCACCGGGTGGTAGACGCCCAGGGAACGAAAAGACTGATCCTTTTCTCGGGACTTTACCCCATTCGGATGTCAGTCTCCGAGGACGATGGGGAAACCTGGACAGAACTTGCTCCCATCGGAGATTTCGGAGGCATCGTGACCATGGCTAGTCTGATCCCTCTCCATACGGGTCCGGGACACTATGCTGCATTTTTCCACGACGATGGTCGCTTCTTACACAATGCCGGTAAGTGGTCCAGTTTTCAAATCCTGATGTGTACTTCGGAAGACGGGGGGTTGACCTGGAGCCAGCCGCGGGTGATCGCCGAGTTACCAGAGGCACATCTGTGTGAACCCGGTGCGGTCCGCTCCCCCGATGGCAAACAAATTGCCCTAATCCTGCGGGAGAACAGCAAGAAGTTCAATTCCTTTGTGATCTTCAGTGATGATGAAGGCCAGACGTGGTCTGCACCCCAACAGCTTTCCCCGGCCTTAACCGGCGACCGGCACGTGGCCCGTTATGCACCCGACGGACGACTGGTGGTCAGCTTCCGGGATGTGGCCAAAGACTCGCCCACCTGGGGCGATTGGCTGGTCTGGGTGGGCACCTATGAGGATCTGCACACCGCCGGCGACGGCCAGTATCGCATTCGGCTAAAAGACAACAAACACGATGGAGACTGCGCCTACCCCGGTGTGGAGTTGTTGCCCGACGGCACCTTTGTGATGGTCACCTACGGCCACTGGACCGAAGGCGAACAACCCTATATCCTCGCGGTGCGCTTCAAACTCGAGGAGATCGATGCCTTAGCCGAGGCTTAGGAAGGAAGGATTTAAAACGTGACAAGACTTGGAAGGTTATCAGGCTTGATTGCAGCCACCTTTACCCCTATGCACAAAGATGGTAGCTTGAACTTGGAAATGGTCCCTCGGATTGTGGAACACCTCATCGGGGACGGCGTCAATGGTATGTATGTATGCGGCAGCACCGGCGAGGGTCCGTCCCTTTCTACTGAGGAGCGTTGTCAGATTACCGAGGCCTACGTGAAAGCTGCTGCAGGACGCATTCCGGTTATCACCCAGGTAGGCCATGATTCCCTCCAGGAAGCGAAGAAGCTGGCCGCCCATGGGGCCGCGGTGGGGGTTGACGCCATCGCGGCCCTGCCGCCCAGCTACTTCAAATGTAATTCCCTGGAGGTGTTGATCCAGTGCCTCGCTGAGATTGCCGCGGTCTGTCCTACTTTGCCCTTCTACTATTACCACATCCCAGTCCTCACGGGATGGGAACTAGATATGATCGAATTCCTCAAACAGGCCCCGGAACGCATCCCTAATCTGGCGGGGATCAAATACAGCGCACCCACCTTGTATGAGATGCAGGGATGTATCCGCTTTGCCGAAGGCCGCTTCGATGTGTTGTTTGGCGTGGACGAGATGATGTTGGCCGCCTTGGCCATGGGCGCCACGGGCGCCATCGGCAGCACCTACAATTTCGCTGCCCCCGTGTACCACCGGGTCATGAAGGCCTATGCACAGGGCGACCTGAAGCGGGCCCAGGAGTATCAGGGGCTGGCGGGGGAGATGGTGCGAATCTTCAACCGGTTCGGAGGACATCCGGCCATCAAGGCCACCATGAAATTGGTGGGCATTGACTGTGGTCCGCCCAGGCTTCCCTTGGTGGGTCTGTCCGAAAGGGAAGTTGGAGAATTACAGAGGGCTCTGGAGTCCATCGGTTTGTTTGAACTCCTGGAAAACGGGGCCCAAGGGGCGGTAGGGTAAGGTGAACGGTTATGGGAACGTCAGTGTTAGAGAGAATTAAGAATGGACTGGTGGTATCCTGCCAGGCCCGAGAAGGTAATCCCCTGCGGGGCCCGCAGTTTATGTTGGCTATGGCCCAGGCGGCGGCTTTAGGTGGCGCCGTGGGCATTCGGGCTGAGGGGGAGGAGGATATCCGTACCATCAAGGAACAGGTACCGCTCCCGTTAATTGGCCTAATTAAACGAAACTATCCCGACTCCCCGGTGTATATCACCCCCACCGCAAGGGAAGTAAAGCA
Organism: Bacillota bacterium; assembly: GCA_012839765.1. Lineage (NCBI taxonomy): Bacteria > Bacillati > Bacillota > Bacillota bacterium. The sequence goes on along the minus strand of DUMW01000005.1, from coordinate 4,773 downwards.
GGTGCTAAACGCGGGAGCCGACATCGTAGCCATCGATGCCACGGACCAAGTCAGACCCGGGCAAAGGAAACCAGAGAGTGTCCGGGAGTTGGTGGACATTGTACACCGGGCCGGTAAGCTGGCGATGGCAGACATCTCCACCCGAGATGAGGCCCTGCGGGCCGAAACCATGGGCTTTGATTTGGTGGGAACCACCCTTTCTGGGTATACCCCGTACAGCCCTAAGCTCATTGGACCGGATTTGCCTTTGGTGCAGAGTATCACCACCAGTTGCCGGATTCCCGTCATCGCGGAAGGCCGCTACTGGACCCCGGAGGAAGTGAAACAAGCTTTAGAACTGGGGGCTTGGGCCGTGGTGGTAGGCACTGCCATCACCAATCCCTGGTTAATCACCCAACGCTTTGTATCCCATATTACCAGACACCGCGAAGAGAGGTCGGGATAATGCGCTATTTTGCAGCCTTTGATGGGGGACAGACCTCCACCATATGCATAATTGCCGATGAAACCGGACACATCCATAGCCTGTACAAGGGGGCCGGGCTCATCAGCATCTTTCATCCCGAAGGACGGGCCCGGTGCCAAGAGGTGGTCCTTACCAGCCTGGAGGCGGCCCTCACCCAAGCGGGCCTTTGCCGGGAGGATCTTAGCCTTGGTGTCTTGGGCATGACCGGCGGTGTACCCTTGATGGAAGAGACGGTGCGCTCCGTCCTAGACTTTATCCCCCAGATTTGCTTCGTCCATGACAGCATCACCGCCCACGAAGGAGCCCTCATCGGTCAGCCGGGGATCATAGTGATTGCGGGAACAGGCTCCATTGCCTACGGCCGGGGCCGAGGAGGGAAAACTGCCACCGCCGGCGGATGGGGGCCTTTAATGGGAGACGAGGGGAGTGCTTACTGGATTGGCTGTGGGGCGTTATCGTTAGCGACCAGGGCCGAGGATGGGCGGGGAGCGGACACAAAGGTTCGGGAGTTGCTGTTAGAACAGTATAACGGCGAGAGCCTCTGGGATTTTCACCGGATCCTGTACTCCCAAAGGGAGCCCCGACCCCTCATTGCCTCCTTGGCCCAAGTGGTCACCAAAGCCGCTGAACTGGGCGATGGACCCGCGCAGGAACTCCTGGCAGAAGCCGCAAGGCATCTGGCCGCCTCGGTGGTGGCAGTAAGCCGCCTTCTACAGGAGGAGGATCTTTTGTGTTCCTATACTGGTGGGGTTTTTCACGCCGGTAGATGGGTGCTAGACCCCTTTGAAGAGGAAATAAAGAAAAACAGGCCGAAGATGCAAGTAGTACCACCGATGCTAGCTGGCGACGGTGGAGCAGTCATCCTGGGCCTGCGGACCCTGGGAGTGGAAGTAGATTCCGCCCTAGCGGAGAAGGTCGGGCAACAGCTGAAGGCTTTCGGATAATACAGGGACTGATCCCATAGGCGGCAAATTGCAGGATCCGGAACCCGGCCCGTGCACAATGGCTCAACTGCCCCGGAACCTCTGCAACTCCTCATACCAGCGGCTGGGATCGTCACCCAGCTTGCCGCCAATGGCCTCGGAAGCCTCACGACAGGCTCCACAGACCTTCGCCGCCAGTTTCGCCACCGCTTCGTCGCTGTCCAGACGACTGGCAGGCGCGGAAACGGAAATGGCCGCTTCGGGATAACCGGCCCCGTTGGCGACGATGGAGGCTACACAGCGGACACCCATGGAACTTTCTTCATTATCAAAGGCATAGCCCTTTTCTCGGATCTGACGAATCTGGGTCCAAAAGCCCGCAGGAGATCCGATGGTATTGGGGGTGAAACGCTGGAATTCATAGTCCTCCAGTATGGTTTCGATTTCCTCATCGGCACAAAAGGCGATGATGGCCTTCCCAAGGCCAGTGGAATGCAAGGGTGAACGCATACCCGCAGGGGTATACATCACAAAGGAATGGGGTGGTAACAGGGTCTCCAGGTACACCACTTCATTGACGTGTCGGATGGCCAAGTGTACTGTCTCCTTGGTGTCGTGGCTGAGCTTAGCCAGCGCCGGGTAGACCAAGCGCCCCAACTGATCCTGTTGGGTGACGGCACCGTAAAGGTTAAGTAACCTAGGACCCGTCCGGTACACCTTGTGGGATTTTTGAAACGATAGATAGCCGGCACTGTGCAAGGTAGTTAAGATCCGGTGCGCAGTGGCATAGGGCAGGTCTAACCGGGAACTAATCTCCTGGGCCGTAAGACCGTCCCTTTCCTTGGCCACAGCCTCCAGGACTGCCAATGCCTTGTGGACACTCTTGATAGACAAGTAAACACCCTCCTACCGAACAGCTAATTTCTTTGACTAACCGTATTTTAGCATAGTTAGGAATTCTGGTTCAAGCTGGGGGAAGCCGGAGGCTGCGGAAGGAAGGGCTGTTGCCGGTTTTTGCTGAGTTTGGGCACAGACCGGCCACCATTATCTCCCAACTATGGAACCATGCAGTCGGCACCTGCCAGGGTAAGAGGTGGGTGACCGGACACTTGGTATAAAAACATGTTAAGGAGGTTCCCAATGCGGTACAAATGGTGTCTTCTTGCTCTGACGTTGAGTAGTCTGGTGTTAACCTTTGGTTCATTGGTCCTAGCCACGGAAAGTCCTTCCCAGGATGCTTCCTATGTGGTCACCCTTACTTTGGACCAAAGGGGCATTTTGGAGGAAGATCGGCAGACCAAGCTTTTTGGTGGGCCCAGTAGGTATCTTCCCTCGGGGGTGTACAAAAAGGCCGACGAACCGTTAGTCATCACCGTCAGCAGCACCGATCAAGAAAATCTACCTAAGGTGGTCATCTCCGCACCAGTGCTCAGCCACTACGTCGACGGAAACAAAGATGGTATCCAGTTACAGGAGGGCAGAAACGTCATTGCGGTACCCGAAGCAGGGGTAGTTCACTTCATCAACGAAAGCCACAAGACCGACCATCCTCCCCAGGTGACCATTGAAGGAGGTTATCCTTTCACCTACTTTGTCCTAGGGGAACACACCATCGAGGATTGGTACGCGATGCTGGAAAAATACAGGGATATCCCGGCCATCGAACTGGTGGGAACGCGGGTGATGATCACCGCGAGTTTTGACACCGCCAAGGACATTGATGATCCGGTGCAGCTTTTGCAATACATCGATGAGGCCATTGCTGTGGCTAACAAGGTTTCGGGACTAGATGAGGAGGATCCAGATCCCCGACACCGGCCCAGTGCCTATCGACAGCACATGCGGGAAAACAACGCTCCTGGCACATATATGTACATGTTTCTTAACCATACAGGGTACTACCCCGACGCCTTCAAGTCCATCCTAAACACGCAGAGTTTCACCAAGAACGGTTGGGGACCCTGGCACGAATTCGGCCACACCTATCAACAGAATCCCTGGCGGTGGGACGGATTGGGAGAGGTGACCGTCAACATCTACTCCTTCAGTATTGAACGGCATTTTGGTAACCGAAGCCGTCTGGAGAGGGAGGGTTGTTACCAAAGGGCCTTTGCCTATTTCAACCAACCGGATAGGAACTATAACCAAATTGATGATGTCTTCTTGAAACTGGTCATGTTCTGGCAGCTGGATCTGGCCTTCGGCGAGGATTTCTACCCGCAGCTGCACCGGGCCTATCGGGAACTGCCCCCGGACCAGCAACCCCAAAGGGACAGTGAAAAGATCCAGCAGTTTATCACTATGGCCTCCCAGGTGGCCAACCGTAACCTTACCCCCTTCTTTGAAGTGTGGGGACTCCGTCCCACCCCGCAGACCCGGGAACAGATCGCAGGGCTGCCGGAACTGACGGAGCCCATCTGGCGACTGACAGACACGGGTTACGTCCTACCGCCGGTCTATCTGCGGGCGGAGTCGGGCTTGGGTACCTTGGGGGTTTTGACGGGAGGAATCCTCCCCGGTCCCACTACCATTCGTGCAGAAGCACCTGGGATCACGGTGGCCGCCGTTGAAGTGGCCGTGGACGGAGAAAAGGTTTATCAGGGTGATGAGCTGCCCACCAACCTGGTGCTCAACCCTGCGGACTTCGCACCGGGCTCCCACAGTATCTCCCTGGTGGTACGAGACGCAGAAAATAGAGGTTACAATTACACCACCGGATTTCGGGTAGAACATTTCCATCTGGTGGCACCCCAAGAAAGGGAAGAGAAAGCGCCGCGGCTCCAGGGCCTGGTCACCATCGAGGTGGTGCCGGTAATTCCCCCAGAGGATATCATCAACGTCACGGGCCTGCTGCGGCCGGTGATTGCCACCTTCGACGATACGGACCCGGTGTACGATCCGGCTTTGGATCAAATTCTCTTTTCCAGAACCCTGTTGCCCTTGAGCTTTCCCGTCAACACCCTGGGATTGAATGACGGTGCCTATGATCTTGTTATTGCCGTCGAGACCCGGGGAGGCGTAAGGTCGGAGATGACCCAGCGGGTTGTGGTCAACAACTGGGAGATCCTGGAGGACCAGATCCTGCCGCCCCAAACCTTAGGCTGGTTTGGCACCATGGATCAATTGAAGACGGTAAGATCACCCAGAGGCTGGGTCTACACCACCGGTGACGGGGAGACCTTCTTCGGGGACGAAGACCGGATCCGGCGGGGCGAAGGGGACGCGGAACCCTTAACCTGGCGGGTGGCCAATCTTTATAATGTTATAAACGGTTTTAAGCATAAACGGTTTTATGCTATTCGCTCAGTTCTGCATGGTTCTTTAGGTATAGCACCCGGAGGTCTCGGCTTCCCCGAAACTTAATTCGCACCTTGTCAATATATT
>DUMW01000004.1 GCA_012839765.1 Bacillota bacterium | reverse complement strand
GAGTCGTCGTCCGGAATCCCTTTGATTCAAATCTGCGCTTGTCTCGAGACTCGGCAATCAAGGCATCCACCAGTCTCACGCATTCCGTATAAGCGGCGCGAAACGCCTTACGAAGGGAATTTAGCAGGCAAAGCTCAAGCTCTTGCAGGGAAAACCCGATTCGAGCTCGAACTTCTTGCATACGAGAGACTCCTTTCTAATTCTTTTTTGGCTATCTCCATATATTGGAGACGGAGTCTCTCGATTCCTTCTCTAAAGCCCTCATCTTTCAATGGACCTGCGGTCTTCTATTCTTGCCAGGCCTTGCCAATCCCCACAAACTTTTGACTCATACGAACCACCGGTAGTTGTTGCGCAAGAAACCGTAGGCCCCTTGGGGCAAGGGGCCTACGGCGGGGGGATAGTTAGAGGACACCGACGGATTTCAGTAGAAGGAAAATGCCAATCCAGCCATAATTCTGAGTCCACCGCCACAGGGTGTCCAACAGGCCCTCCTCGGTGTCCTCGGTTCCTTGGGCTGTCTCGTCCAGAACGAGGATTTGACCGACGGTGAGGCTATCGGGGTTGGTGATGTTGTTCAGCTGGATGAGCCGTGCCACTGGCACCCCTGTCCGCTGGGAAATGGCATAGAGGGTATCTCCGGGGCGCACTTGATAGGTTTGCGCCGCGGCGCTGACCAAAGTGGAGCTTAATAGAACACAAATTAAGAGTAATGTGAGAAATATTCTACGCATGAATAAAAACCTCCTTAGTAAACCACTGTAATTTGCTAATTCGTCGCCCACCCCCGGAACTCCTGCGGTAAGTGCGGGTACCGCAGGGAACAACTAGTGACGCTGGAGGGGAATAGCATTTTCCTTCGGAATCTTTGGGGCTGTCCGTGGGAATTATACTACGGAAGGAAGGAGGGTGCAACGGTGCCCCAGAAGCGAGCGATCCTCAGCTATTTCAACTCCCAGCAGAACGCCGCCGCGGCCCTGACCCGCCTTAGGTCCGAAGGAATTGAGGATATCCGGTTGGATCGGGTGAGTCTCTACCAGCCGGAGCCTACCTGGTATCGTACGGGCCTGATCAGTGGTTTGCTGGATCCCTTGGAATATGTTGGTACGATGAATGTCCTGGAGGCCAGCCAGGTGACTGACAGCGGCCAGGCCAGTCCTTCGGTGCTGTCCCCCGCCTACTTGCTGACGGTGGTGGCAGACGAGGAACAGTTGCCCCAGGTCCAAGCCATCCTGGAAAACTACGGCGGCAGTGTCTAGTAACACATGCCAACTTAAGGAGGACGAAGTTTGACCAGGCCTGGGATCAGAAGTATAATGGGCCTGTAGAGAACTAAGTTGGAGATGTGATTTTGTGGCAAGACCACCAAAGGTTCGCCGAGTAGAATTCGTTCCCCATGCCACCTATTTCAAGCCCGCGGGTATCCCTGCCCAAGAGCTTGAGGAGGTGGTCCTTACCGTGGAAGAAGTGGAGGCCCTACGCCTTAGAGATCTGTTAAAACTGGACCAGGAGTCCTGTGCGGAGCGGATGGGTGTCTCCCGGGCCACCTTTCAGAGGATCCTGGGGGAAGCCCGGGAGAAGGTGACTGGTGCTTTGATCGAAGGCAAGGCGTTGCGGATCTCCGGTGGCACTTACTATTACGCCCAACCGGGAAGTGGTCATTGCCACCGTCATCATCCCGGTGCCCGCCATCGAAAGGGACGCCGGTGGGACCAGGAACCCCACGGGGAGGAACCCGATGCCCGCAGTTAGTATGCTGATTAAACCAGCCTCCAGCAGCTGTAACTTACAATGCGAATACTGTTTCTATCATTCCCTGGCGGCCAAGCGTTCAACACCCAACTATGGCATCATGTCCCTGGAGACTTTGGAATGGGTAGTCCGCCGGGCCTTCGAGTATGCCGAAGGTTATTGCGGTTTCGCTTTTCAGGGCGGGGAGCCGACCCTCGCGGGTCTGGATTTCTTTGAGAAGCTGATCGAACTACAGGAAGAATTTCGGCCCCGGGGTGTCGAGGTGAAGAATTTCCTCCAGACCAACGGGATCCTGTTGGATGAAAAGTGGGCCCAGTTTCTGAAAAAGCACGACTTTCTGGTGGGTGTTTCCCTGGATGGCCCAAAACACATCCATGATCTTTATCGCAAGGATCGGAGGGGAGAGGGTACCTTTAGGCGGGTTATGCAGGCCCTGAAGATCTTGCAGGAGCACCGGGTGGAGTTTAATATCCTGAGTGTGGTCAATTCCACGGTGGCCAGGCACCCCCAGAGTATCTACAACTTCATGAAAAAGCAGGGATTCCATTATCTTCAGTTTATTCCTTGCCTGGACCCCCTGGGGGAAGGGCCTACACCCTATTCCCTACAAGGGGAAGATTACGGAAGGTTTTTATGCGTCCTATTTAACCTCTACGTAAAGGATTTGCAGAGCAGTCGGCCCATGAGCATCCGCTTTTTCGATAACGTAATCCAGATGGCCCTGGGGTATCCCCCGGAGGCCTGTGACCAACGGGGACACTGCAGTATCCAATATGTGGTGGAGGCCGACGGCGGGGTGTATCCCTGCGACTTTTACGTGAACGATACTTGGTATTTGGGCCATGTGCAGAAAGACTCTTTGGCTCAGCTGGGCCAGTCGCCGGTGGCCCAGCGGTTTGTCCGGTCCTCTTTGGAGTTGTTGGCCCCGGAGTGTAGGCAATGTCGCTGGTTTGGGTTGTGTCGAGGTGGTTGCCGGCGGCACAAGGAACCCGTTCAACGGGGAGAGACTAGCCTGAGTCGATTGTGTCCGGGATACAAGTTGTTCTTCGAGTATGCAGAGGAGCGGATCCGGGCAATCGCCCGGCAGCTTAGCTGGCGTCTTGGCCCCCCGGGAGGAAGCTATTTGGGGAGTGGTGTACGGTGAAGTTCAAGATCATTACCTTCGGCTGTCAGATGAACGTCCATGATTCGGAAAAAATCGCGGGCTATTTGACCCAGTGTGGCCATGGGGCTACTGAGGATCTCGACGAGGCCGATCTGGTGATCTTTAATACCTGCTGTGTGCGGGAGAATCCCGAACGGAAGCTCTACGGGCAAGTGGGGCAGCTGAAGGGCTGGAAGGAAAAGAAGCCGGGCCGGCTGATTGGGGTTTGTGGGTGCATGGTGCAGCAGGAAGCGGAGTTACCCTTAATTACCGAGCGATTGCCCCATGTGGATCTGGTCTTTGGGACCCACAACATCCACCGGCTGCCGGAGCTGCTGCACCGATGTCTTAGCGGTGAGCGGGTGATTGAGGTCTGGGACGACAGCGACGGGGTGTACATTCATCCTACCCTGCGGGAGGATCGGCTCAAGGCCTGGGTGGATATCATCTACGGGTGTAACAACTTCTGCACCTATTGCATTGTGCCTTATACCCGGGGACGGGAACGGAGCCGTCCGTTGGAGCATATCATAGATGAAGTGCAAAAGCTGGCCGATGCTGGTATCAAGGAGATCACCCTCTTGGGCCAGAACGTTAACTCCTACGGTAAGGATCTGCCCGGCGGACCGACTTTTGCGGATCTGCTGGCCCGGCTTAATGACGTCTCTGGGATCCTGCGGATCCGGTTCACCACCAGCCATCCTAAGGACTGTTCGCCCCAGTTGATCGACGCGATGGCCCACCTGGATAAGGTCTGCGAACATCTGCACCTGCCATTGCAGGCCGGCAGCGATCGGATTCTAAAAATGATGAACCGGCGGTATGATATGGCATATTATCTTGATCTGGTGGAAAGAATACGGGAGAAGGTGCCCGGCATCAGTCTAACCACGGACCTGATGGTGGGCTTCCCGGGGGAGACCGAGGAAGATTTCGAGGCTACTTTGTCTGCCGTAAGGCAAGTACGGTTCGACAGTGCCTTCACCTTTATCTACTCTCCCCGGAAAAATACGAAGGCGGCCGCGATGCCAGAACAGGTTCCTGAGGAAGTTAAGACCGAACGGATCGGCCGCTTAATCGAGCTGCAAAACAGGATCACCTGGGAGATTAACCAGGAGCTTATCGGTTCGGTCCAACCGGTGTTGGTAGAAGGGACCAGCAAAGAGGATCCACATGTGCTTTCGGGACGGACCCGGACCAACAAATTAGTGCTCTTCCCAAAGGAGGAGACATTAATCGGCCAGGAAGTGGATGTAAGAATCGAGGATGCCGGCACGTGGCATTTATCAGGGCGTTTAGAGGGAGGCTGATTCATGAGCCAAAGGACTGGGGTCAAACGGCGGCTGCTGGAGACCAAGACCCGGGATCTCTGGCAGTTGGAGCTGGTCAGCGCGGATGGGCACATTTTAGGACGGGTTGTGCGGCAAATTGTGGAAGTGGATATGTATACCATTCGGTACTTCATCGTCTATTGTGCCGATACCGGCAAGCATTACATTGTCCCCAGCGATACCATCTATGCCATTGAGGATGATCGGGTTTATACCTCGCTTACCCGCGCACATCTCACCAAGCTTCCGGATCTGTCGGTACCGGTGGAGGATGTGGAAGAAGAAATCTACCGGATTATCGGGCGCAGACCTTACTGGGAAGAGGAGTTCTTCCCCTCGACACCCCCAACGGACTAAGAGCAGGAGTTTCATCGATTTTTCACGAATAGATCAGCCTTAAGGACAAAGTGGCCCCAAGGGGCCTAGGTCTATACATAGCTGGCAGGTCTTGTTTCAGCAAGAAGGGAGGAACGCCAGCTTTGTGCCCACCTGTGGGACTTTGTGGCGTAGTCTAGATGAGCACACCGATGATGCGTCAATACAACCGCGTTAAACAGCAATATCCCGACGCCATAGTGTTTTTCCGCCTGGGCGACTTTTACGAAATGTTCGGTGATGATGCCATCTTGGCCGCCCAGGAGTTGGAGATCACCCTGACTTCCCGGGAAAGTGGCCAGGGGAACCGGATCCCCATGTGCGGCGTGCCCTATCATGCGGTGGATCGTTATCTGGCCCAGTTGATGGAGAAGGGTTACAAAGTGGCCATTTGCGACCAGGTGGAGGACCCTAAGGAAGCCAAGGGATTAGTGCGGCGGGAAGTGACCCGGGTGGTGACTCCGGGCACCATCTATGAACAGGAACTATTGGATGAGCGTCAGAATAATTACCTGGTGGCCGTGTCCAGTGGCGGGGCTGGCTTTGGGCTAGCCTATGTGGATGTGTCCACGGGGGAGTATGCGGCCTGTCATCTGCCCACCCGGGGGCAGTTAATCGATGAATTGTTCCGCTTGCATCCCGCAGAAGGGCTAGTGGATCGGAAGGAGACTTTGGAGCAACTGTTGGAGAGTCTGCCCCCCGATTGGGAACGGCGCTTTCGGGTGGATGAAGCGCGTCTTTTTTTGGGCAGCCGTGGTGAGCAGGCCCTGTTGGAGCATTTCGAAGTGCAAAACCTGGCTGGCTTTGGCTATGATGATCAGCCTTTGGTGATCGCGGCTGCGGGTGCCCTGCTTCTGTACATCCAAGATAACCATCGGCAAAGCCTGGGCCACATCACCTCCTTCCGGGTGTACAGTACCGCAGAATACATGCTTCTAGATCGGGCTACCCGTCGGAATCTGGAGCTTACGGAGACGATGCGGGAGGGGAAACGGGAAGGTTCTCTTCTTTGGGCCATTGACCGCACCGTAACCAGCATGGGGGCCCGGCTACTTAGCAAGTGGATCAACCAGCCCTTGATTGACTTAGCGGAGATTCAGTACCGGCAGGAACTGGTGGCCCAGCTGGTGGGGGATGTGGGTCTGCGGGAACAGGTGCGCACCTATTTGCGTAAGGTCTATGACCTGGAACGTCTAGCCACCAAGGTCAACTGCGGTTCTGCCAATGGCAGGGATCTTTTGAGCCTACGCGACTCCTTAGGGCAGTTGCCGGCCCTCATCGGCGTTTTGCAGCAGGCCGGTGATCCTTTGAAAGCTCTGGGGGAGGAACTGGACCCCTTGGATGATGTCCATGGGCTTTTGGCCAGGAGTATCAACGAGGATCCGCCCATCTCCATCACAGAAGGAAACTTAATTAAGGCCGGTTACCATCCGGAGGTGGACGAGTTACGTCTGCTGACCGCCGAGGGGGATGACTGGGTGGCCCGTTTTGAACAGCAGGAGCGGGAGCGGACTGGGATTAAGTCCCTGAAGGTGGGGTATAACCGGGTCTTCGGATACTATATCGAGGTCACCAAGGCCAATTTGTCCATGGTCCCCGAGGAATACACCAGAAAACAGACCTTGGTAAACAGTGAAAGGTTTATCACTCCGGAACTGAAGCAGAAGGAAAACCAGATTATGGGGGCTAAAGAACGCCTCGTGGAGCTGGAGTATAACCTCTTTTTGGAGATCCGCAGTCAGGTGGCCCGGGCGGTGAGCCGGATCCAGCGCACAGCTAAATTGATCGCCGAGCTTGACGTGCTGGCGGGCTTTGCCCAGGTGGCGGTGGAGCATAATTATTGTCGTCCTGTGGTGGATAGCTCCGACCGGATTATCCTCAAGGGTTGCCGGCACCCGGTGGTGGAGCGGTTACTGAAGAACCGGACCTTTGTGCCGAACGATGTGCACCTGGACCAAAGGCAGCAGTTGGTGATCCTTACCGGGCCCAACATGGCGGGCAAGAGCACTTACCTGCGGCAGACGGCTCTGGTGGTTTTGCTGGCGCAGATTGGGTGTTTTGTGCCCGCAGACGAAGCCCAGATCGGCATCGTAGATCGGATCTTCACCCGGGTGGGGGCCTCCGATGATCTGGGGACGGGCCAGTCCACCTTCATGGTGGAGATGAGTGAGGTGGCCAATATCCTGCGGAATGCTACCGCAAAGAGTCTAGTCATCCTCGACGAGGTGGGCCGGGGTACCGCCACCTACGACGGGCTTAGCATCGCGTGGGCGGTGAGCGAGTACATCCATGCCCGCATCCAGGCCAAGACCCTCTTTGCCACCCACTATCACGAGCTTACGGAATTGGCGGACAAGCTGGAGCGGGCGGTGAATTACCGGGTGGCGGTGGTCCGGGAGGGAAAACGGGTGGTTTTCTTGCATGCCATCGAGCCCGGCCGGGCCGACCGCAGTTATGGTATTGAGGTGGCCCGACTGGCGGGATTGCCCGAAGAGGTCCTCAATCGCGCGGAAGTGTTGCTTAGGCAGCTGGAGGGTAAAGCCAGTTCCCAGCGGGAAGTGGCAGTGGCTAGGGAGCCGATGCGGCAGCTGAGCCTGTTCGATGATGGTCTGCCGGTGCTCCAAAAGCTGAAGAGCCTGGATTTAGACCGGTTGCGGCCTATCGATGCGTTGAACGTGCTGTATGAACTGCAGGAGATGGCTAAGGGAACCGCGGGAGGAAGCCGATGAATCAACAGATTAGACAACTGAGCCTCGATGTCGCCAACAAGATTGCCGCGGGGGAAGTGGTGGAACGGCCCGCTTCCGTGGTGAAGGAATTGGTGGAAAACGCCATTGACGCCGGTGCCACCCGGATTGAGATTAGCTGTACCGCTGGGGGGAAGGAAAAGATCCAGGTCACCGACAACGGCCATGGGATCCGGGCCGCGGAGGCGGCCCTGGCCTGGGAGCGCCATGCCACCAGCAAGATTAGCGATACAAAGGACTTGTTTTGCATTCGGACCTTAGGCTTTCGGGGGGAGGCCTTACCTAGCATTGCCGCGGTTTCCGATGTACAGATGCTCACCCGCCACCAGTCCGAGGAGATGGGCACATACTTGGAGCTGCGGGCCGGACGGGTGGTAGCCCAAAGGCCCCAGATGTGTCCGGTGGGAACTACGATCACGGTTAACAACCTGTTTTATAACACCCCTGCCCGGTACAAATTCTTGAAGAGCACCGCCTCGGAACGGCGGTATATCATCGATCTAGTGTCCCATCTGGCCTTAAGTAACCACCAGGTGGCCTTCCGGTTGGTGATGGATGACGAGCAGGTGCTTTTTGCCCAGGGGACCGGAAAATTGTCCGATGCGGTATTGGCGGTGTATGGGGCCGAGGTGGCCAGCAAGATGCTGCCGGTGGAGCACCGGTTGGGCCCCTACGGGATGAGCGGGCTTATCGGCAGGCCGGAGATTGCCCGGGGCAACCGCAGCTTTCAGTCTTTGTTTGTCAACGGACGCTTTGTGCAGGATTCCCTGATTCGGGCGGCAGTGGAAAAGGCCTACCGGGAGCTTCTGCCGGTGAAACGGTTTCCAGTGGTGGTGCTTAACCTCACTGTGCCGCCGGATATGGTGGACGTGAACGTCCATCCGGCCAAGGCGGAGGTGCGGTTTAAGGATGAGTCCCAGGTTTTTCGGCTGGTGATTGGTGGGATCCAACGGGTCTTTCAGGAACAGCAGTTGATCCAACCCTTTGAGCTAGCCCCGGACCAACCGCCGCCCAAGCCACCGTCGCCCGCACAAAGGGCGATGGACTATGGGGCTTCCACCGGTGGTTATGTGATGAGAGATAAGAACCCCATCATCGAGGAAAAGCCGGTGGAGATTCCAAAGACGCCGGAACCGGCAGGGACCCCAGGGGATCTGACGGTGGTGGGGCAGTTGTGGGATACTTACATCCTAATTGCGGATAGGGAGACTTTGTGGCTAATCGATCAACATGCGGCCGCGGAACGTATCCATTACGATAAGCTCAAGGCCCAGTGGGCTAGGTCCCTGGAGGTCGGTCTGGCCCGGCAGGCCCTGGTGGTGCCCATTCCCCTAGACCCACCCTTGGCCCAAGGGGAGCTGATTCGGGAACAGCTAGAGCGGCTGGGTAGGTTGGGTTTTGTGGTGGAGCCCTTCGGGCAGGCCTCCTTCCTCGTGCGGGAGATCCCCGTGGCCCTGGAGATGTTGCGCAGTTCCCCTAAGGATGTGGAGGCGATCATCGAGGAGTTGGTCCAGGAGATCCAGGAGGAGGACTGGGAAAACAGGGCCCTGGCCAGCATCGCCTGCCGGGCCGCATTGAAGGCGAATTACCAGTTGGAGAGAAGGGAAATGCTAAGTTTGGTACAGAGGCTCAAGGAAACAGCCAATCCCTATACCTGTCCCCACGGGCGACCAGTTCTGTTGGAGCTTAGCCGCAAGGAGGTGGAAAAGAACTTTGCCCGGCGCTGATGTCTTAGTGATTGTTGGTCCTACCGCGGTGGGCAAATCCCAGGTGGGTCTGCACCTGGCCCAGATCTTGACGGGGGAGATCATTTCCGCGGATTCCATGCAGGTATACAAGCTGATGGATATTGGGACCGCAAAACCCACCCCTGAGGAGCAAAAGTTGGTCAGGCATCATCTTATCGATGTGGTGTACCCCTGGGAGAAGTTCAGCGTAGCTCGGTATCAGGAACTGGCGGATCGGGCCATCCAGGACATCTTACACCGGGGACGGACACCCATCGTAGTGGGAGGGACGGGACTTTATGTTACCGCCTTGCTTGATGGCTTCCTCTTCCCCGACAAGGGCCACACCAAAACCAGGCGCAGACTGGAGAAGGTGGCCCAAACCAGTCCCCAGCGGTTATACCAGCGGCTCCAGGAGGTGGATCCCGAGGCCGCGGCAAAGATTCACCCCCAGAATTTGCGTCGGGTCATCCGGGCCTTGGAGGTTTACTACGACACCAAAAAGCCCATTTCTCTGCACCAAAGGGAAGCCCAAAGGAAAACCCCGCGCTATCAGGCGTTGTTTTTCGGGTTGACTATGCCCCGGGATCTCCTTTACGAACGGATCAACCGACGGGTAGATGGGATGATGGCAGCCGGTTTATTGGAGGAGGCCCGGCGGTTGATGGAATATGGCCCTAGTGTCACCAGCATGCAGGCTTTGGGTTACAAGGAGCTGTGGCGATATCTCCGGGGTGAATGTTCCCTCGAAGAAGCGGTGGAGCTTCTGAAACGGGATACCCGGCGGTATGCCAAACGGCAGTACACCTGGTTCCGGCGGGATGAACGGATCCGCTGGATCGATCTGGTGGCCGTGGGCGGCCTGGAGGGTGCAGTGAGTCTGATCGCGGAGGCGTGGGAGAACCGGGGATAGCCCGTTGGCAACCCTCCCCTTCCTTGGCGAACACTTAAGGCGGTAAAAGGCCGAAAGATGGTTAGATTATTATTGATCCTTTGAGGAAGGGAGGGGTACGATGGACGATCGGATTCGGTGCAGTGTGGACAACTGCCAATACTGGTCCCAGGGGAACATCTGCCGTGCTTCCCAGATTATTGTGACCTCCGATGCGGTGGTCAGCAACGGGGTGGATATGTACGAATCGCCCCATCTGTCCCTGGAGATGGCCACTCCCGCGGGCAGCAGCATGGACACCTGCTGCCAGACCTTCATTGCCAAGGGAACACCCCATGCCCTGCGGGATCGGGTGACCCAGCGGAACTAAGCAGAGTAACCTTTGGGGTTCAGAGGGTAGGACCGAGGAATCGAGTAGAGCTCCTACTCGATTCCCCATGCAACTATCTATCCTGATAGACATATTTCTCTATGCAGTGGGCGATCCAGGCCCCGGCGGGGGAGCTTTCCCCAAGCTGGGCGGTGAGTTCCTTGAGCAATAGCTTAATCTCCGGGTGGGCATGTTCTTTCCTGGTTTCCACAATATGACAGAAGTGTAATAGATTGGTTTTCACAATGAAGGGCGTATCTACGCTGAGGGGAAAATGCCCGCGGATGACGTCCGGTTCTCCCTCCAACTGCTGGATGAACTCCAAGGTGGCGGTATCCCGCTGCAGTTCTTCTTTGGAGTAGTTTTGGGCGTACCAAGGTGCCACCCGGAAGGTCTTGCAGTAGCGGGTACTTTTGGCGATGAAGGTGGAGAAGGTGCCATGGGTGCGCAGATCATCGTACGAACCCCGCCCCAGTCCCAAAATTAACCAAGACCAGGTGACGAACTTTAGAAGCTGACTGTGTTTCATTTGAAAGCCCCATTTTTCCAGGGCCGCCAGTCTTCCCTCGTCAATGATCACTTTGCCGGTTTCATCGAAGATTCTATCTTCATTGCCCTTGGAAATGTACAGGGCAGCAATAGCCGTATCGAGCACTGGTGGCTCAATCAACTTAATCTCAAACAAATTTCTCCCTCCCTGACTATTGGGTTGTCTGATAGCAATTCTCGATCCAAAGGAAAAAGTCCTGCCTGGTGCGCGGCCACTCCTGCGGGAATGCCTTGCTCAAAGAAGGATGAGGTAAAGCAAGCGTCGGCACGAAAAAAAGAGATAAAGGGCGAAAAACCGCTTCGCTTGACTTCTGGCGGGATACTGCTAGAATATACTTGTCTTGAAATCGAAAATCGTGATCTAAGGGGGCTGGGAAATGGCCAATGCTCTGGGGCGTCACGTTTTATGTGAGGCTTACGGTTGCAAGTATGAAATTCTGGACAATGTAGATTTGGTGCATCAGGTTCTTAAGGAAGCCGCTCTGAAAGCCGGTGCCGATGTAAGAGAGGCCGCATTCCATAAGTTTTCTCCCCACGGTGTAAGTGGCGTTTTGGTGATCTCCGAATCCCATGTAGCCATCCACACCTGGCCGGAGTATGGATATGCGGCCTTAGATGTGTTTACCTGCGGTGAGGATGTGGATCCTTGGGATATCTGCCATGATATTCTCGACAAATTCGGTACCTCCAATTACACCGCCCAGGAAGTGAAACGAGGTATCTTCGATAAAAACATACACCGCAAGATCTCCTAGAAGGGTCACCGGAGCAAAACCGGGTTCCAGGATTGTGTAGGGGACTTGGTGTGACCCTCTGATTCGTAGTCAGACACTCAGTGTATTGCGAAGTACTAAACAGATGCTAAGGAGGGAAGACGTGACACAGCTTTGGTTTACAGAGAAATTCACCGATAACCTGGCCTTGTCTTTGCGGGTAAAGGAGACCATTCATCGGGAAAAAAGTCCCTTTCAACAGATTGAGGTGGTGGAGACCTATCAGTTTGGACGGGTGTTGTTGCTGGATGGGGTGATCCAGACCACCACCGTAGATGAGTTTGTGTACCACGAAATGATTGCCCACGTGGCGCTGAGCGCCCATCCGGCCCCGAAGCGGGTGGCTGTGGTGGGAGGTGGGGACGGCGGCACCGTGCGGGAAGTGCTGAAGCATGATACGGTGGAGCTGGTCCGACTGATTGAGATTGACGAAGCGGTGGTTAGAGTTAGTCAAAAGTATCTGCCGGAGATTGCCTGTGGTCTGCAGGACCCGCGGGTGGAGATTGCCATTGCTGATGGGATCGCCCACATGGCCGAAGTGACCGATGAATACGATGTGGTGCTGGTGGATTCCACCGATCCGGTGGGTGCTGCCGCTGGGCTGTTTTCTAAGGAGTTTTACCAATCGGTCCACCGGGCCCTCAAGCCCGAGGGGATCATCGTGGCTCAGACTGAATCCCCTTGGACAGAGCCGGGGATTATCAAAAGGGTGCAAAGGGCCCTCGGCCAAGTGTTTCCCCAGGTGTACCTGTACTTGTGTAACATACCGGCCTATCCCAATGGCATGTGGGGCTTTTCCATTGGTTCCAAGGTCCATGATCCCCGCAAGCCCCGGCGGCAAAACCTTTCCTTCAGTACAAAATACTACACTCCGGCTATCCATGAAGCGGCCTTCCTGCTGCCACCCTTCGTCCAAGAGATCCTCAATACAGATTAGCGTTGGCTTAGGCTGCAGTGGGTCCACTGCAGCCTAAGGAGAAGTTTAGATCAAACCAACTTCCTCCGCCCAAGCGATGATGCCATCGAATAGGCCCTGGGCAATTTTTTGCTGGAAATCCCAGGTCTGCAACAGGGCCAGTTCCTTGGCGTTGGTCATGAAGCCGGTTTCCACCAGGACTGCAGGTCGGGACTGACGGGTCACCGTAAAGCCCCGTTGGACCACCCGGCCTATGCTGTTGGCACTGCGGCCGGTGGTACGTTCCAGATGAACCTGAAGTAGATAGGCCAAGCGTGTGGTCCGTTGATTGGCCCCCCAGTAGACGTAAGAGTTGCTGCCTTGGGCCGAAGGGTTGGTGGGACTAGCGTCGCAGTGGATGCTGATGAATAGATCCGCTTTGTTCCAGTCTCCCATGGCGGCTCGTTCCGTCAAAGACCGGTTGATGTTGTTCGTGGATGTTCTGGTCATCACTACATGATGCCCGGCGGAACGCAAAAGACTGGCCAGGATTTCCCCAACGGCCAGGGTGATGTCTGCCTCTCGGACTAGCTTCGGACCATCCCAGGCTACGGCACCGGGATCGGAACCACCGTGGCCAGGATCAACCACGATAGTCAAAGAAGGTCCCGCAGGGACTTGGGTAACGAGGGGCGTAAGTTTAACCGGATCCAGATACGTGTGTTGGTGGACGTCCACGTCGATGGTCTTTTCTAAGTAGCCGTCCGCGTTGAATTTTAGCCGGTAAGTGCCGGGAGTAAGTCCCACGACGCGGAAGTAGCCGTTGGTGACTGACTGTTCGGTGATCCGTTGGCCCTGGGAATCCTGAACCACCAGATAACCGGACAGATCCGTCTCCGATGAACTGTCCTGTAGACGCCCCAAGACCGATACTGCACCGGGATTCTGGGGGGTCAGACAGCCCGTCAACAGGAAGGTGGTGATGAGTAGCCAGAGCAGTCGCTGTTTCAAGGATAGGACCCTCCTTAAGTGTCAGAGATTAACTAATAATTCAAATACTTCGTAAACATTTCGTTTTTGCCTGGGGGGAATCCTTTAGAAAGTAGTGGCAACGGACCGCCCCTGGTACTGTCACACCTTGGACGCCCTTTGCGTATACTGGAAAGAAACGAGGGATCTAGCCGATATCTAGGAGCGATTCCAATGAAGCAACAAAACTCCCAGTATACTGACCCGCGGCACATTGTTGATCTGGTGGAAGCAGGTATCCTGACCCCCACCACGGCCCTGATGCGCTTGTCCCAGTTGGAACGAAACTTGGTGGCGCCGGTGCTGAAGGAGGAACCGAAGGAAGAGACCCTCAGCGAGATCATGGACGAGTTGGATCAGTTGATCGGATTGCAGCAAGTCAAGCTTCTGGTGAGGGAGATCAAGGCTTTCATTGAGATTCAGCAGCGGCGTCAGGTGGAAGGGTTGGTCTGCAAGAACCTTGTGTTGCATATGATCTTCAAGGGCAATCCTGGTACAGGGAAGACCACGGTGGCTAGGATCCTGGGGAAAATGTTTCGGCAGATGAATGTGCTGTCCAAGGGGCACCTGGTGGAGGTGGAACGGGCGGATCTGGTGGGGGAATATATTGGGCATACGGCCCAACGCACCAGGGAACAGGTGAAGAAGGCTTTGGGCGGCATTTTATTTATTGACGAAGCCTACTCGTTAGCCAGGGGAGGGGAGAAGGACTTCGGAAAGGAAGCCATCGACACCTTGGTAAAGGCCATGGAGGACCATAAATCGGAGTTGATCTTGATTCTTGCCGGTTATCACGAGGAGATGGACCGGTTTTTGCGCACAAACCCGGGTCTACGCTCGCGCTTCCCCTTGCATATTGAGTTTCCCGACTATTCACCGACGGAACTGATGGAGATCGCCAAGCTGATGTTGAAGGAACGGGAGTATGAATTGACCGATGGGGCCATGGCGCGCCTGTGGCATTATGTTCAGGAGATTAACGAGCAGCCTATCAGCGGCAACGCCCGGGCGGTTCGCAACTTGATTGAACGGGCTATCCGCAGGCAGGCGGTACGGTTGGTCCACCAAGAACACATTACTCGACAGGACCTAATACTGATTTTACCGGAGGATCTGGACGAGGCGGTGGCTCAATGAGTCAATGCATCATTCTAGGCAAAGCCAATGTAGGAAAGACCCTCTTTGCCATCAATTTTGCAGACTATCTGGGGATTAACGAACTGGAGATTGTGGCCACCCACCCCGGGGGACGTACCCAGTTGCATCTATTGCGGAGGGACGAGGCCATTGAGCGGCTGACAAGCACCACAGAACACGAAACCCGGTGTCTGCAGGCCTTCACCATCCGTTTGCGCAAGGGCAAAAGCGAGAAGCAGCTGCTGTTGATGGATAGTACGGGCCTGATCGAGGGGATCCACGCCAGTCCCGAGGTGAGGGCGGCCATGGCTCAGACCATCAGTGCCATTAAGGACGCGGATATTGTGTTGCACATGCTGGATGCGGCAGCGGTGGGGCTGGAAGGATCGGAACGGGCTATCGGTGAAGTGGATCGGCAACTGTGTCAGTACGCACGGCTCAAACGCGGTTACGCTATTTTAGCGAATAAGATGGATCTACCGGGAGCCGCCTTGGGCTTGGAACGGATCACTTCTACCTTCCACGGACAGACGGTGATCCCCATCTCCGCCCTGAAAAAGCAAGGGTTTGCTGAGGTGAAACGCCATGTGGCCACCCATGTCTAGTCTGCTTCCGTGGTTCTTCCAAGTGGGTGGGGTTGTAATTGCCACCGGCTTGAGCATCAAGATGATGGATGACTATTTGGATAAGGATTTGGACTTGCATGGGAATCTGTATCACTTCCTAGAAGAGGGGATCTTGCCCTATGCCTTGGTGGCCCTGGCCTTGGCCGCGTTGGCCGATGCTTCTTTGAGCGTCTCGTTGTTTCTCAGCGCCTACTGTGTCGGTATGGTCTTTTCTCCCTTGGATCGATTACCAACGGGATTAGTGGGGTATCAAGAATGCCTGTTGGTAATGGGTATCCAACTGCTCTTCATTCCCTGGCGTAGGGTGGTGTGTTCCCTTGCGGTGTTGCTTTGGGTGCAGATTCTGGATGATGTGATTGATCGAGACATCGATACGAGAGTGAATATTGTTCATCGTTTAGGATTCGGGGAAGCGGTGATGATCGGTGGGCTTTGTTTTTTCGTGGGGTTATACCTGGACTGGATGGTAAGTCTTTGGGCACTGGTCTTTATTCTGCTACTTAACCGTTGGCAACCGCGGACTGCCGGAAGGGCTGAGCTAGATGTCCGTTGAGCATGTGGTCACCATGGTTTTTTTTGTGGCGCTTATCTTTTATGCCCTGGGCCGTAGACAGGGGTTCCGAGAGGGCTTCGTGCACGGTGTAAACTTTGGTCCCTTGGAGCTGCGGAGGCAAGCCCTGGAAAAGGGATACTGCCCCATCTGTGGTTACGGGCAAGAAGTGCCATGTCTACATGAGGGGAATAGCGGTAACGAGGAAGGGGATCGTTGCTAGTGAAAACCTCCGGTGCTAGACAAGTGCTCCAAGAAGAAGCCGTTGATCAGCTGTTGTGTCCATTCTTTTTCCCTTCTGGGGTACCTTTTGTCGATTCGCGCCTTGTGTGTGAGCTGTCTTTTGGGAAAACACCTTTCTTATAGCACTGAGGTTGACGATGGGACTCTTTCAAAGACGAGATTTAGCCTCGGGGTTCTTTAACAGCCCGATTCCTCTCCCGCTGGTTCGGAAAGCACTTTATCTCGATTCTGCTGCTGGCCTACCGAAGTCGGAAGTGTTTGGTAAGCGTTTCTTACAAAGCTGCTTGGTGTTAGCCCCATGTACTTCTTAAACACCCGAGTAAAATAGGAGACATTGTTGAAACCGAGATTTCTAGCCACCTCTTCGATTGTCTGGTAGTGATTTACCTCTAGAAGGAGGGCGGTGGCCTTTTCGATGCGTAGGCGGTTAATGTAATCTACGATGGTCATGTTTGTGGCCGAACGGAAGACCCGACAGAGGTATTCATAGTTTAGCTTTAGCTCCGCCTCGATGTTCTTCGCAGAGATACTCTGACAGAAGTTCTTTTCGATATATTTCTTCACCTTCAACACATGTTCCGCTTGGATCGGGGAACGGACTGTCAGTGTGGTGGGTGAAGCATGCATCGGTTGCCCATGGCGGGAGATGAGCGTGAGAATCTCAACCAGAATGCTACCCATGCGCAAACGGTAGTGCTTTTTCCTGGCAAAGGCTTCTTCCCGTAACCTCATCGAAAGCTCCAGCAGTGTACTGTCGGGATAGGAGCCTAAGAGGGGAATATTCAGAACCTCCCCGTTGATGGCAAAACTGGGTCCTTCGTTTCCTTCGGGAAATCGGAACTGTACAAAATAAAAGCCGGTATCAGGGGGAGCGTCCCCCCAACGACTGTGGGTTTCGTTCGGCAACAGCAGCAGAAACTGATTCTCATTGAGCACCAGGTTGGTCCGTCCGCGCCGGAAACGGAGACCATCTCCCTTGACAACGACCAATTGATAGTTGGGATTGGAGTGCTCGTAGGTTCTCCAAGAGGGGTTATTATCGGGAATGTAGTTTGTTGAGATGACCATCGGACCTGAACGCAACACTTTGAACACCTCTTCTGAGCGCAGCCGTGGACTTCTTAGCAAGTCAAAATAGTTCCCATTTATGTTAATTCACTTTATTGGCTAGGTTTCCTGCTTGTGAGAAAACTCAATCAAGGACTAGTGGAGCTTTTTCATCGGTGGGCACGAAGCGAGTGTTTTCCGAGAGTGTAGTAACTATCTTCGGTGAAAGGTAACCCTTGGTTAATGCATCGGTCAGGTTGTGGGGACGTTGGTTGTCTCAAGGTACGCCCGGGGCAGTACTTGTGATTGGGTTCCGTTCAGATTCGCTGTCACCATGATTCGTGTGGATCCTACGTTGCCTACGGGGCATCAGAGCGCGGGATGGCTGAATGTGTTACCCATCCATGAAGGCCTTCTTGTGGTTACAATTGACAAAGCAGTAAGTCTATGATACCATCGATTTAATCGATTTAGTATAGATGTTCCGGCTTCTCAAGTACATATAACGGCGATGGGGCGCATAGGCCAAGCCATGCTGGTTTCATCTGCTTTGGTTCGCTTCGGGTGTTCCGATTGTCTTTTGCTAGGTTCCGCACGATGGAGAACCGGACAGAACCAAGGCCGTGGGGGATATGGTGTCCTTTGAACCAGCAAAACCTGAAAATCAGTGGTTGATCCGGGAGTACAGGAAGCGACAGCCCGTTTTCTACCGTTCGTCTGTTTCAGGATGAATGGGTGCGCATCCATTCCAAGTCTGTCGATTGTCCTGAGGTATTTTTCATGGCCCTAGCGAGTGTTCTTAGCCAAACCTGATAACTGGAAATCATCGTCATCGTAGTGCAAGGTATGGAAAACATGTTGAGCGCTCAAGCGGCGACGGAACAAGTGGGCAGTCGGACTAAAGCTATCGTGGTGCAGTAGTTGCTTTGTCTGGCTAATGTTTGTCGTCAACGACTAACCGGTTAGGTGTAGCTTGTGGGTTGATCCGCACTGAGGAGATGGGTCTGGTTATGGACCAAACTAGAACGGTCCACAGCAAATCTGCTATGTCTTTTGGACAAAGGGTTTTCTCCCAGCGTTGGGTTGTCGGAGAGGTTTTTTGCCCCTTGCGGGAGTGGCAGTAGCCATCAGTTCCATTGGTTGGCTTGAAAATGGTGACAGACAGTGTGTGGGGGTGGGAACCTCCACCGGACTTAGAACTATGGGCGTATGCTGCTTGTCCAAAGAATAGCAGAACGGCAGTGGTTTGACATCGGGTTTCCGGGTTGTTTAACGGTGGATCTGGGCTGGAGGTGTAATTATATGTTGTTCACAATCAGTTTAGTGATCTCCCTTTTGCTTGCTGTTGGCAATGTAACCGCTGAGGTGGTTTCCCGTTATGAGGTCTATCTGCCGGCGGTGGAAAGATACTGGATCGTCAATCCAGCAACATCCAAGTACCAGTACAACCACGATTCCTCCTTGGCTTACTATAGGGGAAACTGGTACGCGGTTTGGAATGCCAACACAAATCCCCTTGAAAGCCAACCGGGCCAAGCGCCTTGACCCCCTAGTTTTGGAGAATATGCTTGTACTTCATCTACATATCGCATGATTGCTTCGTATTTCTACCAGTTGCACTTTTTACTCATCTTAGGCGGCCTTGAGTGCTTCTTTGGTAT
>DUMW01000003.1 GCA_012839765.1 Bacillota bacterium | reverse complement strand
CTGGAATGAGGGTACCGTTTCAGGCCAAGTGAAGGATAAGAAAGTAAGAGTGGGATGACAATACCAAAAGAGACCTCCAAGAATGGAGGTCTCCTATTTGCAAGCGTTCGTTATTCAAACGGACTTAAACGCCGATTTTCGTAACGTTTGCAGCCTGCGGTCCCTTTTCTCCCATTACGATTTCAAACTCTACTTCCTGTCCTTCTTCTAGCGTCTTGAACCCGTCCTCCACAATCGCTGAAAAGTGTACGAACACGTCCTCTCCGTTCGGCTGCTCGATAAAACCATAACCCTTGCGCGCGTCAAACCACTTAACTGTTCCAATTGCCATGTAACTAAATTCCTCCTGAGAGTGTAGTACGACAAAACAAAGCTTCGTCCTGTCTATGCCTAACGTATCACACCAACCTTGGTTTGTCAAGAAGCGCATTCTGCTGCCTTTGCCAAGTCTTCATCTGGCAAGGCTTAATAAACCCGTTGCCACTCCCGGGCGGAAAGAAAACATAGGTAGCCTTCCGCCACGTGCCAATTCTGTAGCTTCAACGCCTCCCGATAAAGCTCCACCTGCCTTTGGTAAATCTTTCGGCGCCGGGGAATGGTCTCCGGTTGATCGGTCTTAAAGTCCACCAGCACCCACTGTTGAGAAAACCGATCCAAGAATAGGCAGTCCACCACCCCTTGCAGCACGATGAACTCCTCCACAGAGCCGCCAAGAAGAGTGCCGGCTGGGAGTTGGCAGGTAAAGGCCAACTCCCGTTCCACCCGCAAGGCCTTTAACAAGCGCTTGCCCACATCCGTAGCAAAGACGCTCACCAAAGCCTCCACGTCGATGGCCCCAGCCTCCTGGGGAGTGAGCAATTCCCTTTCCACCAGGCGTACCAACTCCTGGGCGATCCATCCTGCGTCCATGGGATCCTGAAACCTGAGGTGTTGGAGGACCCTGTGCATGGCGGTACCAAACTCGGCTCCGGTCAACCCCTGCCTTTGCATGAAAACAGGCCGTCGGGGATACTGCAGGCCCGCCCGGGCCAGCCAAGACTCGCTCTCCTCGGAGGCAGCCTGTTTCGTCACCTCGGTTACCGTCACCTTCGCGGGAATTCCCACCACTGGTATGTGGTCATACTCCCAGTTAAGAACGTCCTCAATCTGTTCCCACAGACTCTGGTCTTCACCACCCGTCAGGTCCAGCTGCTGTGCAGTCACCTGCTCCTCCAACAGCACCAGTTCCTCGCCCTGCCACCACTTGACCTGCCATTGGGACTGGGTATCGTCGGCCAAAGCAGTCCCTTGGGTGGTCCCGGCCAATCGCTGCAGCTCCCTACTATCCCCATGGCGGATCAGGGCGGGACCCAGCCAATCCAGATAGGAACGGGCCCTAATCCGCATACTCACCGGCAGTTTCCACTGACTGCTTCCCAACACCCGGGACCAACGGGCGACGCTTTCCGCCAGGTCTTTTACCGTCCCCACCAGGATTAGGTGATCCCTCGCCCTCGTCAGGGCCACATAAAGGATCCGCAACTCCTCGGAGAGGGATAAAGCATGTTTTTGTTGCCGGAGCAAGGCCCGGGGCAGTGAGGAGTACCGATACCGGTTCTCCAAGTCGGCGAGGACGGGACCCAAGCCCAACTCCTTGGACCAGAGGATGTCCGCCCGCAGATCCCTCAAGTTGAATTCATTGCCAAGGCCGGCCACAAAGACAATGGGAAATTCCAGCCCCTTGCTCTTGTGGACACTCATAATCCGCACCACGTCGTCCTTCTCCCCCACGGTACTGGCGGGGGCCATATCTTCACCACTCCGCTGCAATTCCGCGATAAACTCCAAGAACCGCAAAAGACCCTGTCTAGAAAACTCCTCAAACTGCACGGCCCGACTGTACAAAGCCCGGAGATTAGCCCGCCGCTGGGCTCCCCCAGGCAAACCGATGACATAATCATAATACCCCGTCTTCCGGTAAATACCCCAAATCAGTTGACTTAGGGGACAGCGCCGGGCCATGTCGCGGAATTCCGCCAGTTGCGCCAAGAACCGGGCCACCTTGGGCTGGGTGCTGTTTTGTAAAAGGCAATCATAGAAGTCCCCGTCTCGGACGGTAAGACGTAGCTTGGCCAGTTCCTCTGGGGAAAGACCCACAATAGGCGAACGCAGCACCGCCACCAGGGGGATGTCCTGCCGCGGATTGTCGATGACCTTCAACAAAGAGAGGATCGTCTGCACCTCCGTGGCGCCGAAATAGCCCTCCCCCAGCTCCACGTAGGCGGGGATCCCACACCGTTCGAAGACCTCCAGGATCCGGTCGCTTTTGCCCATGGCCCGCAACAAGATGACAATATCGGAGTAAGCGGCGGGCCTGACACATTTTTGTCTTTTGTCGTAGACTGGCACCTTCCCCACAATCTCGCGAATTTGGGCCGCCATCACTAAAGCCTCCCGGTGCACGGCCTCCAATCCCGGCTGGGAAAGCTCCTCCTCCAATTCTCCCTCCACCAGATGAAACTGGCAGCTTCCCTCCACGGGACTTTCCTCCCGGCCGCAAACCAGCTCCGCCTGCTCATCGTACTCCAATTCCCCCACTTCCTTAGAGAACAGCTGACGGAAGATGTAGTTGACCCCGGCGACGATGTTGCGGTGGCAGCGGAAATTAACCCTCAGGTTCACCCGTTTCTCCTTTGGACCCGCGGGGGTAAACCGCTGGTACTTCTCCAGAAACAACCCGGGATCCGCCAGCCGAAACCGGTAGATACTCTGTTTGATATCCCCCACGAAGAACATATCCGCTTCCGGAGCACAACGATTGAGAATCTCCTCCTGCACCCCGTTGATATCCTGGTACTCATCCACCAGGACATACCGGTAACGACCCGCCAGGTCCTCCTGAACCTGGGGCCTTTCCAAAAGCTCCAGGGCATAGTGCTCCAGATCCGAAAAGTCCACCTTGCCTTGGCGTAGTTTTTCCAGTCGGTAGTCTCGGCCGAACTCCTTGACCAAATCCACCACCACCGACATCTGTTCATGGCAGCGGGCCAGCTCCTCACCAAGACCCGCCGGGCGCAAGTAGGTGGTTCTTACCGCGTCAATGATCTTTTTGGCATCGTCCCGCACCCGCTGGACCTCGCTTTTAACCTCTTCCACCGGATCCTTCACCCGGGGAAGGCGGGCAAAGGAAGCATCCCCAATACTCCGCTGTAGACCAGTCCAATCCCGGGATCGGGCCCGTTCCTCCAGGCCGCTGAACATAGTCATTTCCGTAGCCAGCAAATTGGCGTAGGCCTCCTCCCCGTGAGCCCGGCACAAACCCTCCACATACCGGTAATCCTCCATCAGGCAAAAAAGTTCCCTAGCCACCTGGTCACAGGCCATATCCTGCCAGAACTGGGGATTATGGAAATTTCCTAGGGCCTGATCCAGCCATCCCTGCGGATCCGGCAGACTCACACTGAAGTCATACAATGCTAGGATGAGACCTTTGAGAGCCCCGTCGGTATCAAAGCCGCCAAAGGAGTCCACCACCGCGATAAACCCCGGGTCCCCCTCCTGGTAGCGCCGGTTGAACAACTCCTCGATAATGTCCCGCCGCAGCAGCACCGCTTCCGCTTCATCCAAGACCCGAAAGGCCGGATCCAAATCCAGCTCATAGAAATACCGGCGCAGGAGGCTGAGACAAAAGGCATGGATGGTGGAAATGGAGGCACTATCCAAGAGAGTTAGTTGCAGGGCGATCCGCTGGTCCTCGGGATACTGCTGCAAAGCTTCACTGAGCTTCTGTCCGATTCGCTCCTTCATCTCCCGGGCCGCGGCCTCAGTAAAGGTCACCACCAACAATTGGTTCAAGTCCACCGGCTGAGCTGGATCCGTAATCAACCGGAAGACCCGTTCCACCAAAACCGCGGTCTTCCCTGCCCCCGCGGCCGCGGACACCAAGAGATCACAGTCCCGCGCCCGAATGGCTTCCCATTGTTCCTTAGTCCATGGTGCTGGTATCATCCTGTATCAACTCCCAGACCTGTTGATCACTGAAGGACTTAAGCTCCCGATAGGCAAAACCACCCACATTGGGTTCAAAGCAACACACACTGGGATAATCACAATAACCGCAGGGGGTTTCTTTCTTCAGGCGATAGGGAGCCACCGCCACCTCTCCCTGCAGCCACTTTTCCACCGATTTCACCAATTTCCCCCTTACCCACTGGGCTAACCGTTGGAATTGGTCCCCTTCATACAGGTGTCCCGCTTCCCGAAGGGTTCCGTCCTTTTTCACCTGCACGCCCTGCAGAAGTTGGGAATAACCCTGCTCAACGGGATCCATCAGTTGGATGGCCTCCACATCCTTCAACAAAAGCCCTGTCATGGCCACCTGTTTTATCCTCTTCTGTAGGGCCTCCTCGGCACTAAGGGGACCGTCCGCCGACACAAACCGATCGGTGATGGGAAAATAGAGGACACCTGCGGGCCGCAGGTGCGGATATTGCTCCAACACAACAAGCATGTAGACCATCAGCTGCAGGGCAAGTCCATGGTAAACCTTGTCCAACTCTAACTTCTTTCCGCTACTTTTGTAGTCAATGACCCGCACCAATCCTCGTTCCCTACAAACGTCGATACGGTCAATGCTTCCCCGCAGCACGATGGTCTGACCGTCCACCTCCAACTCTAGCCCCGGCCAGCTCCCCCGATAGCCAAAGCGCTGCTCATAGGCTACGGGCCGAAACCGGCCCAGCTGGTCATGGCGGGTAAGAACCGAGACCGCCCACTGCAAGGTCTTTTCCAAGGTTCGGCCGTAATAGGTCAACGTAGGCGCCGCTAAGCGTACCTCCTGGGCCAGCCGCTCCATCAGCTCCCCGACGATCTCCCGCACCAGCTTCTCCGCCTGCTCTGGCTCCACCTCCCGCCAAGTCAATCCAAGGGACTGCAACCGTCTCCCGTAGCTACTTAAAGCCTCATGGAACACCACGCCCCGGTGTAGGGGAGTAAACCGACGTTCATCGAGGGGGCGGATCCCCAGGCCGTACTGGAGAAAATGTCGGAAGGGACACGCGGCGAAAGCCTCCGCCTGGGTGACACTGGCGACAGGAGCGTACAGTTCCCGGGCGACGGCTCCACTGAGGGGCTGCGGCCGGGGATCCGCGGTCAAGCTGGAAAGAACGTAGGCTACCACCTCCCCGTAAGACTTCCGCAGACGGTGGTAAAGCCCCCGCAGTGGGTTGGGTACCGCCTGGCCCGTCTGTCGCAAGGTAGCCAGAGCCCCCGTCAAGTTCACCACCACTTCCTGCAAGTTCACACTTTCCCGCAGCCGGTCCAGATAGAACTGACCTTGGCCCGTAAAGGCACTACTTTCCGGCCGGACCACTTCTTTCAAGGTAAGCTTAGGAAAGAGCAGGCAAAGCCGGTCAATAATCCGGGACGGACCAAGAAAACGCCCCTGGTCGTCGTTTTGGGCATAGCTGAGGTGCAAAAAGCGCGAGGATCTGGTCAGGGCAATATAGGCGAAGTATTGCTCCAGGATCAACCGTTCGCTGAGGGTGTGACCGAATTCCACCCCCAGTTTGGCCAGCTGGCTGCGGTCATCGTCATTGATCAGAGAATCAAGCTCTTTACACCGGGGAAACTCTCCATCGCACAAACCCAGGACAAAGACTGCCTCTAGTTCCGGCTGCCGAGACCTTTCCACAGAACCTACTAACACTTGGTCCAGGCCCAGGGGAATGAGACCCTGCTGCATCTGCTCCAAACCCGCTTCCATAATAACGGCATATTCCGCCAAATCCAGATATTCCTCCCCGAGCACCTGCACCATCTGTTCCATGACATCAACAAAGACATCCCACACCCCAAGGTGGGTCTTGGCATTGAGGAGATCACCCTGGGCCGCGGCCCCTTGGCTCCACCTGGCTAGCCGATCGGGCACCTCCAGATCCACCAACCATCGATAAAGGATCTCGGTCCGCTCCCGCACTGTCTTTGGTTGTCCCAGGGCCTGGCAGAGGGGCTCCACCAATTGCAACACTTTCTTCCTGATCCCATCGAGGACCGGGTCCCTCCAAGGCCGTTCCCATTGTCCCCTTTCGGGCTGGGCCTCCATACAGTACCGATCCAGTAGATCGATCTCGTCCATGGGGATAGTCGTCAGATCGGTTTTGAGCAAACGGAAGAGGGGATCGGGAGCAATACAGTCTTGGGCCATTTCCAAGGCCGCCCGCACCAATTCCGCCAAGGGATGGTGGGTCACCGGCCGCCGTCGGTCAAGAAAATGGGGAATCCCATAGTCGGTGAAGATATCGTGAACGAGTTCACCATAGGGACCAAAGTCCCGAAGGATCACCCCAATCTGGCGGTAGCGCATCCCCCCCTGCACCAGCTGCACGATCCGCCGGGCCACGATCTCCACCTCGTGGCGTCGATCCGCTGCGGCTACCACCTCAATACCGGAAACCTCCCCTTGATAGGCACGACCATTGGGGGCAACGAAATTCTCCTCTAGATGGAGCAAAGCGGGGTTCCGGAACCGCCGGGGACGGGGGAAGATGGGACCCAGGGAAATAGCGACCCCTTGCTCCTGGGCTAGCCTTCGACATCTTTGGTAGGTATTCCAAACCGGGTAAAAGGGATTGGTCTCCCAGGGGATGGAATGGAGCAGTTGCGGTTCCAAACAAAGACAAATGCGGACCTCCTTGGCGTGCCGCATCAACGCCGCCAACACCTTATATTCCTGGGGTGTAAAGCCGGAGAATCCATCAAGCCAAAATTCCGCCTGCCGCACAAAGGAAGCGGAACAGGCCTCGGCCAAAAGGTCTAGGGCTGTATCGGGATCAAAATAGCCTTGCTCCAGGTACTTTAGATAGTCTTCATACAACAGCACCACATCATGCAGTTTCTGATCCAGATAGGTTCCCGCCGCGGGGAGCTGCTTTAAATCTTCCAGGGAAATATCCCAGTTGCAAAGTTCCGTGAGTAGCCCCGCCAAATACTTGGCAAATCCCGGGTACCGCCCCACCCGCTGAAAGGCTTTCAGCTCCGGCAAGCGCTGGTTTACGATCCGGCGCAGGAGCATCTGCTTTCCCAACTCCTCCACCGGCGGATTGATGCCACCCCCCTCTAGGGAGAGAATGTGACTGGCCAACCGCCGAAAACTAAAGACCCGGACCCGGCTGAAACAGGGCAGACCACAGGCCAACAATTGCCGCTCCACCTGGAAGGTAGCCTGATCCGGCACCAACATCACCAACGGTGGGCCCATAGGGTCTTCCTTAGCCCGTTGTGCGATACTGGTGATGCAATAATGGGTTTTGCCGGTCCCTGCCCGACCCACGATGAAGGAAACGCCCATACAAACATCCCCCTTCTTTCTTCACTTTTCTAGAGCTAGGACCAATTTCCTGCTTGTTCCAGCTGGGGTTTTGACATAAGCCCAGGGAAAAAAAGAAAGAACGTGTGCTAAGTTGACCGTTCGATCCCATATCGTTCCAATATTTCATCTGGCGTGCCAAGCTCCTTTGGCAGTAGTCTCACCGTGT
>DUMW01000002.1 GCA_012839765.1 Bacillota bacterium | reverse complement strand
AGACGACACCGGAGGAGATGGAAGCCGCCTGGACCTTCGTCAAGTGGCTGCTGGACGATGAGCGCTTTGTGGAAAAGTGGTTGATCCCGGCCGGGTATTTGCCCGTCACCCCCACCGGTATTCGGCATCCGGCCTATGTGGACTACATCACTCGATATCCCTTGATCCATGCCTTCATCAGGCAGGTGGACTATGCCTATAGCACCCCGATTCTACCCAACGACGACATTGCCCACCGGGAGTTAGATGAAATACTGGTGAAGGTCCTCCAGCACCAGGAGCTTTCCCCGGCGGAGGGCTTACGGGAACTGGCTCGGGTGGTAGCATTCGACAGTACCTGGAACAGCAGTAGAATAGGGAGCCCTGGAGGGCTTCCTTCTGTCCATTAGGATCCGCGGATCCGAAAACAATCGGGCCAATACTAAACCTACGGAAACAAATTCCTCGAGAACGGGTGAAGGGAGTGGGGTCTGTGAAGAAAAAGGTGGCGCTTACCAAACTCAGTCTTTTAGTGGTGCTGTGTCTTCTGTTGTGTGGGAAGGCCGCGGCGGAGCCTGTGGTCATCGGTTTTGGTAATCCCTTTGCCACTGAAAAGCAGCAGCTTGTTGAAGCCCTGATCCAGGAGTTCAACCAGCAACACCCGGATATACAGGTGGTAAACCTACCCTTAGGGCCCTCCAGTGTTTACGACGACAAGTTGCGGATTCTGTTTGTCTCGGGACAGCCGCCCCATGTGGTGTGGGGGACAGGGGGGAACCTTGCCGCGTATATCGATCAAGGGGCGATGGTGCCCATCGATCAGTTCCTCGCCGATGATCCGGAAATGAGCAAGGACTATTTCCTCCCTGCCCTGATCGCTGAGCTCACCATGCCCGACGGCAGGTTAGTGGGTCTGCCCTTTGAGAACTCCAATACTGCCCTGTACTACTACAAAGATGTCTTTGACGAAAATGCCCTGATGTACCCGGACCTGTACTGGGAACAGGGCCGCTGGAACTGGGAGACCTTTGCTGAAGCGTGCAAAAAGGTGACCACGGATCGGAACCACGACGGCATACCGGATCTTTTTGGCTTTCGGATCACCACCGAAGCCTATTCCACCTTCATGCCCTTCCTGTGGCAGAATGGTGGCCAGTTCTACAACGACGATTTCACCCGTTCCCTCATCGACCGGGTGGAGGCCATCGAGGCCTTGGAGTTTTTGGCGGATCTGGCCCATGTGTCCCAGACGGCTTTGGTGGGGGGCAATTTCGAACGTCGGGAAGTGGTGATGATGTCCGGGGTCAGTCTCGATGTGCCAAGTTTCGAAAGACTGGGGACCGTGGGCACGTCTCCTTTACCCGAGGGTGTGATGAAGGCGACCAAGTCCACCGCTAAGGCCATCGGGATTAGCAGGACGACCCCCGAAGAGATGGAAGCCGCCTGGACCTTCATGAAATGGCTGCTGGCCGATGAACGGTTTATTGAACATTGGTTGATTCCTGCCGGGTACTTGCCGGTGACCCCCAGTGGTATCGGTTACCCAGCCTACGTGGATTATATCACCCAGCATCCGTTGATTCATGCCTTCATCCGGCAGGTGGATTATGCCTTTAATACACCGATCTTGCCCCATCCGGACCTTGCCCACCGGGAACTGGACGAGGTATTGAAGCAAGTCCTCCTCCGGCGGGAAGTGTCTCCCGCAGAAGGCCTCCGGGAGCTAGCCAGGGTGGTGAACAGCCGGATTGAGCAGTACTGGCAACAGCAGTGAGGATAACCGACGCCATGTGTAGCCTTACTTAAGGAAGCCTCGGATAGCTCAATAGAAAACACCTTTGGATGCAGTGGTAAGGCCCCATGATTGCAGAATTGCGTCTGATTCCTGCCTGCAAAAAGTGGACGCCGGCAGATGTGATCAAGGGGCCTTACCGCCAGTAGACAGGTTTTGGGTGCTTTTCCTTGGATTGAGGACAGATAGGTCAGCTTTTCCCGAAAGGGAAGGGGTAACGCAGTCAAATCGGGAGGGACTGCCATGGATAAATGGCTTGTTTGGAGTGTATTCTTCGTTCTCTTACTGGGCCTGAAGTGGAATCTGAATTACGTCGATGCCTCTGCACCGGGGTCCCAGGTGGAGCTACCCACCGAGGGTTTCTATACAAGACCGGGGTTGGAGGATCTGCCCCGGATCAACTACGAGAAGATGGTTTGGGTCAATGTCTGTGATTACGGTGCCGTCGGTGACGGGGTCACCTTCGCAAACGAGGCCTTTGACCGGGCCTTGGCGGCCTTGCCCCCCGAAGGAGGTGTGATCTACATCCCAGCCGGGATCTACAACTTCGGACCGCCCGCCTCCCCCTCCCAAGCCTTCTGGGAGCCCCGAATCAATAACAAGCCCCTTAAGAATGTGCACTTTGTGGGGGAAGGGGAAGGGACGGTTTTGAGGTTTATCAAGGGCAGGGCACAGGCTGGGGAGGCCATGCCCTACTGTATTCGCTTCCGCGAAGCGGAGAACATCAGCATCTGCAATCTCCGATTCGATATTCGCCCCTACCTCGACCAACGCTGGCCACCCTTGAAGCCCCTGTATCCCATGGGATTTAACGGAGTGCAGGGTGTCCAGGTGATCGGGGTGATCATCGACCAAGCGGGCATGGGCCTTTCCTTCTGGAGCTGTCGGGATGTTTGGGTCATCGATTGTGAGATTCGCAATACCGGGGTGGACGGGATCCACTTTGCCAACTGTGTCAATACGGTAGCCGCGTACAATTACCTAGAAAACCTTGGCGATGATGGGATCGCGGCCATTAGTACCATCGACGAGCTAAACGATACCCGTTCGGTGAACAATCGGTTCATCTACAACACGGTGCTGGAAAGCGTCTGGGGGCGGGGCATTACCGTCGGCGGAGACCGTTGCCATGTGGAGGGAAACTGGTTGGAACAGCTGGTGATGGCGGGGATCTTCGTTAATTCCGGTGGCCAAACAGGCAGTTTCGGGGACGGTCATCGGGTTACCGATGCGGTGATCAAGGACAATGTGGTGGTGCGGGCAAACCTTTCCGAAAGGGATGACAACCGCAATCCGGGGGGACGCTACGGCGGTGCCATCAACTTGGTCCATGAGGTGGAACGGGTCCTGGTGGTGGGAAACCAGATCTATGGCGGTGAAGCCGATGGTATCCGGTTGCGGAATCATCTGGTGGGAAGCAACCTCCTCTTTACCGATAATGTGATCAGCCATAATCTAGGGCGGGGCTTTGTCTGCAGCCTTTCGGGAGATTCAAACCTCCAGGGCCTAGTGCTTTCCGGGAATCTGCTCTGGGCCAATGCCTCCGGTGCTCTCTTCATCGGGGGTAACGTCACCGACGTCGACCTTGCGGACAACGTGATCAGCATGTCCCCTGCTGGCGGAAGGCCGGTGGTGGTGGAGGGGTTCCAAGTACCGGTGGGCGGCGTGACTGTGGCGGAGACCGGCCCGACCTACGTGGATGTTTACCTAAAAGCCCGCACCGCCTCCTTAATGAGCGGTTGGCAACCATTGCCCATGCTAGACCTTTTGACACCGGAAGTGGTGCTCAATCTGCGGGACTATGGAGCGGTGGGGGATGGGCAGACCAATGACACCTGGGCCTTTCTCGCCGCCCTTAAGAGTCTTCCCGATGGTGGGCTGCTCTTCATACCAGAGGGGGAGTATCTCCTGGAACCAGTTGTGGGGGAGGATGAGTTTCCCTTCACGAAAATCCGGCACCACCTTGTGCTTTATGAGCGGAAGAATTTGATCATTCAAGGGGCTGGCACCGGGAAGACCACCCTCATCTTTACCAGTGCCGAGCATCAGGGTTGGCGGTTTATTAACGTCCAGAACGTTTCCCTAAGGGGATTTACCATGGCCTTGACCCAGCGGCCTGATTATCGGAAAAACCGGGCATTGTTGGATGTGGTGGCCTGTACCGGTGTGCAGATTACCGACTTGATGGTGCAGGATGCCGGTGGTCCGGGTATCCGTTTGGATGCCTCAGACCAAGTGCTGATTAGGGACTGCACTGTCAAGAACGCGATGACAAATGGCGTCAATATTCTGGCCAGTCGCGAGGTAACCATCGAGAATACAGAGATCACGGATAGCTTCGATCACGGCATCTATTTGTCCTATCACGGGGGGATTGCCCGGTTACCCCAGTACATTCGTCTGAAGAACAACCGGATCCTGGGCACGGAAAATGGCTTCGGTATTGCCGTAGCGACCGGAGACTGGGTAGAAGTGGTGGACAATTACATCAAAGGAACCTACCAGGCGGGGGTGATGCTCTATCAGCATCATGGGCTGTTCTGGCCGGGATCCATCCTCGTAAAGGGTAACCACTTGCAAAACGTAGGGAGCGGAGAGCATACGATTACCTTGGGAGCTATCTCCATTGTGCGGTGTAGGAGCGGTGCGTTTGAGATAATCGATAACGTCATCGACGGGACTCCCTTCAACGGTCTTTGGCTGGACAGTAATGTCACCATCAATAGCCTGGCTTTAAGCAACAACCAATTCCTAAATGTCGGTGGTCAGATCTACTCCTTTGGTCCCGACCAAGGGGAGACTATCGAGTACCTGCGGTTACCGTGGCGGTTGCAGGTGGAAGCAACCCAAAGGGTGCCCGCAGGTGTAGCCATGGTGCTGCCGGTGGAAGTACAGGGGGAAGCGGAGGGTGTGACCTTGGTGGTAATGATCCAGGGACAGTCTGTGCCGGTGGTGGAAGAAGAACCAGGCAAGTTCAAGGTATATTTGCCGCGGATCACGAAGCAAGTATCAGCCATGGTTACAGCCATGGATCGGTATGGGAGTAAACAAGAGAAACTGGTAGCCCTGGAGCCGGTGGGTGGGAGCATCGTTCCTGTGGAGGAGGAATTGGTGGCCACCGCCGGTGAGACAGTAACCCTACGGGTGCAGTTTCTGGGTGCAGATCACCTACCCATCAGTGGACCGGACATCCCCCGGGTTACCCTAGTGGATGGGTGGAATATCCATGTGTTCCAGGATCCGGACAATGACGGAGTGGCTACGGTGGTCCTGCCACGGGTAAGCAGGGGGGAATATCGATATATACTGCGGGCCACCGATGGGGACTATGGAACAGCGGAGATCCGCTTAAGGGTGCAGTGAATAATCTCATATGGGAGGAAACCAATGGATTGGCAGGGATTATCTTCAAAGACGATGAATTGGCACGCCTGTCCCGGCAGCCTCAGCGCCATAAGCCTCAACCGGAACCAACCAGCGGTGGAGCTTCATTCGTACAAGTTCCATCTGTTCGAATGTGTGGGCTTAAGTCTTGCGTCCTTCAATGAGGAATTCGTCCTGAAAGGGGCGGATATTACTTGGTATCCGGACTGTTTGTTGGGGGTCTACCGTTACGTGGACCTTGAGATGACCCTCGAGGCGCGCTATGTGGACCCGGAGGTGGTGTTGATTCACTACCGGGTGAGGAACAACTCCGAACGGTGTTACCAAGTGAAGCTGTATGGGAAATCCAAACAGGGAAGCGTTAGCTCTCCTCAGGCCGGCTCCTGCCTGGTGGAGCAGCCGGTGACGATCAAGGATTACCGAAAAAAGCCCCTGGGAGAACCCTTTGCCTACCCCCACCACTTGATGTGGCTGGTGGTGATGGAGAAGAGGACGATAGAAGTGGGTGAGGCGGGGGAGTGGACCAGTGCACCGATCTATGTTGCCCCGGGAGAAGTGAAGGAGGGCACTGTCTTCCTAGGGACCCGTTGGCTTGGTCCCTTCGAGGCAGATCCGGCCGATGTCTGGAGTTTGGAGCGGAAGGTGGAGTATTATCGGAAACGACTCGAGGAAGAGTTGGTGCAAGAACGAAGAAGCTACTGGGAAGAACTCTTAGAAAAGGTGCCACCGGTGAAGGAGCGATATAGGGATAACGAGAATTACCTGCGGCTCTATCGCCAGGCTTGGGTATGTATTTGGCAGAACATCACCGGGAGCATTGTCACCGCCCGAAAGACCATCAAGGGTCCCTCGGCCTCCGTTGGTAAGGTTGCTCTAGCTTTTAACGGTCCTGCTCAATGGGAGACTTCTTTGGTGGGTTTGCTTGTAAGCTTCATTGACCCGGATGTGGGCATCAAGATCGTGCAGAGTGTCCTGGACAGTATCGAGGACGATGATTTCATCCCCGAAGACCTAATCTTCAACCGCGACGTGCATCTGCCCACCACCGAAGCCTTTATTCTCGAGGATATTTATCACCGGACAGGCAAGACCGATTTTCTGGACAGGAATTACGAAAAGCTCTATCGGCAATTGAAATACCATATTCGGCATCCCAATTTCTATTACCTTTCCGGCGATCAGGTCATCCGGAACATGCTCTTCAACTACTACAGCCTCAACTCCCTAGAACGGATAGCTATCTTGATTGGGAAAGATCCCCAAGAGATAGCTGAAATCCGCCGGCTCCGCACGGAGGTGGTGCGGGCCATTGAAAGCATGTGGGAAGAAAAATGGCAAAACAGCGGTGCCTTTGTGGCCCTTTTTGGCTATGCTACGGAGGAAAGGGCCAAAGGGATCGTGGAGAGAATCAGAGAGTATCACCTTACTCCCGATAGGTTTTACTTCCTCTACCAGGAGCCAAAGGGGATGAAAGGGGACCAGGAGGATCTTACGTACTTGAAGATGTCTTTGTACCTCTACCTGGTTTTGGGTCTTGAGCGTATAGAAGAGACAGAGCTTCTAGACCGGATCATTCAGAAGACCTATGACGGAATTACCAAGTGTGGCGATTTCTGGGAGTACTACCGGGTTACCGCAGAACCTTTTGGTAATGGACCTATGGGGGTCTTCGGTGCCTTTGGGTGGATCTGGGCCTTGATGGAGAAGGAAAGCCCGTATCATTAGCCCTGATCTGGTTGGATATGCGCGCTGATGGAGCGGTGTAAGACACTTAATACCCTATTCTTGTCTTGGGTTAGCGGTACTGAGAATGGTACGATAGAACCGTTTGGTGTCTTCCTGGATTGTGGCTGACGGAAAGCTACGGTGGTGATACTGAGGGCGTGGGGAATACCAGTTGGACTCTCCGGAGCGGCGGAATAGGGTTTTGGTGAAGATTGTCTTTGGTGTCAAGGCGGTGGGATGAGCGATACTAGCAGCCTATTGTTGGGCCTGTGAGTGCTGGGAACAAGAACGAGCGGCACCTGTATCTCGGCTCTTCCTGTAATTCGCCTGACTTTGTGCCCACCATGTATGTGGTGGGCACAAAGCCTAGAAGTGGTACGTAAGGCCGAGCTTGGCAATGGGAGGCATAGCGTAGTTCATCTGGAATTCAGCTCGCATGCTGACTGTGTCGGTTAAGTAGTACTGGCAGCCTATCTTGATATGGGGTTTCACCTTGATTGTTGACGGTTTTGGCTTTTCTCCCTCCAAGAAGTAGTCCCAAATTGCCTCAATGAGCTCCTTATACTCCGGTTCTACCACCACCTCTTCATAGAGAATTGTCATCCCGAAACCAAGATATACCGGAGAGCCCAGGGTAATACTGGTTCCGAGATCATAGTAGGTGAAACTGCTGATTTTGCTGTCGTCCGAGCTTGCGAAGACTAAGCCTCGGGTGGTGGTGATCTCCCATTGCAGACAGGTGTCGGTTGACTCAGGTAAGGAGAGCTTGTCTGACAGCTCGACCACACCCCAGGCATGTAGCAGGGGGTAGGACTTTAGTCTGAATAGCGGGTGAACGTTGGTCTTTTCCTCAAGCATTGTTTGGTAGCCGCCGAATCCAACACCTAGTCCGATGCCGTGATGGGCTTCGGCCATATTGGCAAAGAGGATTAGGCAGATAGCGGTGACAATTCTTGGCAAGAGATGTCTTTTCATGTTTTTGCAACCTCCTT
>DUMW01000001.1 GCA_012839765.1 Bacillota bacterium | reverse complement strand
CCAGTTTATGTTAACCAATTTGCCGCTGAGCCTACCAAAACTCCTTCTCGATGAACCCACCGGGACAAAATCGGCTTGATTCTACGAAAAATACACCGTCTTGACCGACCCTTGCGAGATCCGGGTTTACATAACGTGACGTCATAGCCATCGTACTATGGCCCATCTCGTACTTCAGTGCAAACTGGTTACCGCCGTTTCTGAGAAACATAATGGCAAATGTATGGCGTAGAGAATATGGTGTCACTTTAACGCCTATCTTTTTGCTGTACATGTATAACCTTTTAGTCCACATATGGGTTGTCATTGGAAGGCCGGTAGTGGAGTAGAATATCATATTGCCCCATTCTTCAGGAGTCATGTTAATTACTTCGCCTATGGCAGCAGCCGTAACAGGGGATATTGGAAGAATCCTTGCCTTCTTCACTTTGGAATACTCTTTGCGGACGTGCACAACCAACTTATCCAGATCTACGTCATCAAGCGTGAGGCTAAGTGCTTCCTTGGGGCGTATACCGGTATCGAGAGTAAGAAGAATAAGGGCATAGTCGCGCAACCCCGTATATGTGCTCTTGTCTATAGTTTTGAGCAGTTTTTCGAGAGCAGATTCATCCACATGGCGTACGGCTTCACCATCGTCTTTGCGCTTTTTGAGGCCAAGATCTTTAAGTGGGTTGGACCTTAAATGCGACTGTGCTACACAAAACTCAAAGAAGGCGTGTAGGTTAGAATAAGGTCGGTTGTATGTGGCCGGCTGCTTATCTGCTTTAGACTTGAAGTATTCGATGAGAGCATCGTATAGCTTAGGATTCGTGATAACCAGGTTAACATCGAAGAACTTGGAAAAGTCCCTGAGTGTATCCCTGTAGTCTTTTATGGTGCGTTCCCTGCATCCTTCTGCTTGTTTTAGGCTAATGAACGTTTCATACAGAGAAGCAAAGGTACGCCCCACATTTTTAGGCTTTCTTCCTTTTGCAGGCATAAAACAACCCCCTCTACCTCTTAGTTTCCGACGGCGAAAGAGGTAAGAGAGGGTTTTGACGTTTTGATATTGTTACTTTCCAGCGGTCCTCAAACATCCCACATTTTAATCCGATACCCGCAATTTTGTTGTTACCGCTCACTTCGTGAGTACCGGTCTTCCTACGGTCTTAAAATTACCCTCTCGATAGACCGGTTCTCATTTTGCTTACTGCATTAAGCGTTAGACCGTTGGTCTAATCACGCATTGTCCGAAACGTCCAGTGGGATGAAAGCCGCATGGCGTCTAGGTTTTGGCAGGGGAGACAGGACTCGAACCCGCAGCCCCCGGTTTTGGAGACCGGTGCTCTACCAATTGAGCTACTCCCCTGCAACACCGCCAGTATAACATAAGCTGGCCGTTAGGTCAACCCGTGCAGCGGAAAATCGCGGTTATCTCTGGGAGTTGATTACAACACATCCACCTTTGACGCACCGTGTTTTCGCATAAGCTCTTTGGCCCGGTCCACATCATATCCTTCGGTACGCAGTCCCACCACGATTGTACCATGGGCGGCCAAATCCAGGTGGATACTCTCTAGAATCTGTGTCATGCTGTGATTGATGGTATCAATGGGAAGGGGTTCCTGGGCCATGGATTCCTCGGCCACCGTTTCCGCTACATCGTCCGATAAAGACAAGACCTCCTCTTTACCTTGCCAAATCGCCACATCTTCCCGCAGATACCCTTGCTCAATCAGGGTCGTATACAGATGTTCCGCCGGCTCTAGCTGGTCAAATACAGCGATCACCAGACTCATCTTTTCGCCTCCTTTGCCCCTGATAGTATCCGCTAAGACCCCAAAGCATATTCCCTGGAATCTTCGAACAACAGTGGGTAATCCCGGGACGAACCTTGGATCTTGGATGCAAGTATGGTAATATCAAATAGGAAGCCTTGTGACCGAGATTGTGCTAGAGATCACAAGGCTCAGGAGAAATAAAAGTACTGATCCGAGCGATACAAAGGCTCGATAGTATATGGGGAGGCATATTGATTGGCAAAACTACTTGGAAAGGTACAGATCGGCGTATCGAACCGCCACATTCACTTGTCCAAGGAAGACTTGGCAACCCTGTTTGGGGAAGGTCACGAACTGACGAAAATAAAAGACCTCTCCCAGCCGGGTCAGTTTGCTACTGATGAAAAGGTTATCATTGTGGGTCCTAAGGGTGCAATCACTGGGGTAAGAGTCCTAGGTCCAGTTCGCAAAGCGACCCAGGTGGAAATCTCCAGAACCGACTCCTTCGCGTTGGGGGTAAGACCTCCGATCCGGGATTCCGGTGATCTGGAGGGCAGTCCTGGCATCGTAGTGGTCGGACCCAAAGGGTCGGTCCAGCTCACCAAAGGAGTGATTATCGCCAAGCGGCACATCCACATGACACCGGAAGATGCAGCCAATTTCGGTGTAGTGGACAAGCAGATTGTCTCGGTCAAGATTCCAGGAGAACGGGCCCTGATCTTCGACGAAGTGCTGATTCGGGTTCGGGACGATTTCTACCTGGAACTGCATCTGGATACCGATGAAGCCAATGCCGCAGCCGTCGGGAACGGCGACTGGGCAGAAGTATATGGCTAAGACAACCTCTGTCTGGCATGACTATCTTTTCTCATCTCAAACGTAAAGGATAGTGAGTCAAACATGCCTGTCTATGAGTTTAGATGTGGTCAGTGTCAAGAGAAGTTCGAAGAGCTGATTTCCTGGTCGCAGATCGACAAGGTGGTATGTCCAAAGTGCGGTAGCAACCAAGTGAAGAAGCTCGTATCAACCTTTGCGGCCCGCAGTTCCGACGGTCAAGGCTCGACCTCCATTGGCGGCCATTCCTCCTGTGGTTCTTGTGCCGGCGGCAGCTGTTCTACTTGTGGCCATTAGGGCTTAGCCGTTGGCGCGCAGGGAAGAGGCTCTCTCTTTGCGCGCCAACTCAATAAGACTAGATTATCTTCTCCGCAGGACAACGGTGGAGCTTAGGGCTTGACCGTCACTCCCAAAGACATTCTCTACTGCGATGCGAACTGTTCCCTCGAGTTCAGGGTCCGTCCAACCCCCGTAATAGGCGTTTTCAAATACCACCGAGGATTGCCCGGTGTGGATGTATGTCTCGTAATTCAGTCTCTGCTCAGCAAGATATACTCTAGCGTTGTCCACTGCAGAGCCGTTGGAATTGCGAACAAGCACAGGCACATAAGCCGGAACCCCGGCGGGCAACGACATCGTCTTATATAACGGCTCTACATACACGTTTTCACTCATCCGCTTTACATCCCTGTAGTCTCTCCGGTACCCCAACTCCAGTGCTTCCCACTCCCATGGTTCCATCCTTGCCAACATGTGCCGATAGAATACCAATTGTTCCTCCCAACTGAAGCTGTACTGACCCTTCTTTTCCTTCTCAGCAAGCTCAAGCATTTCGCTGTCTGTTCGATAGGGCAAAAACGCGCCAGGCTTTTCCGCGAGGAGTTCTGGCATCAAAGCTGCCATCTGATCAGCATGCCAGAAACGCTCAATCCCCACCAGATCAAACATACCATCAAGATTGTGTAGTGACTCGTGAATACTTACCCTACTGATATAC
This sequence comes from Bacillota bacterium, assembly GCA_012839765.1. NCBI lineage: Bacteria > Bacillati > Bacillota > Bacillota bacterium. Next base: position 8,110 of record DUMW01000001.1, on the reverse strand, counting down.
TCATAGGGACCGTCGAAAACTGCCTGGGAATGATAACCCGCTCCGTCCAACGAGTAACTCGGGGGGCCTTCCGCAGCGCCGCCATAGGCCTTATACACACCACTCCTGGGCCTCCACGCCCAGAAAGCCACCACCAGCGAAAAACCCCGAGGGTTGATACCGGCCCGCCTCAGTAGGGTAGATGCGTCCCTGGCAAGCAAGTGGTATCCACCGTTGCCCATCTTGGTAATGTCCTCGAGGCCAACGTAATCGTCGATCTGAACGAAATGCAACTCCAGTTCTATGTACTGCCCCACCTCGCGTACAAAGAATTCTTTCCACGCGGCAATCTGTTTATGTAGTTGAAAGATGTCCTCTTGGGTGGCCATATTGGTCTCAGTGTTAGTCAACAACACAACCATCGTCGGAACAACGAGAAGCATACCTTCAGGCTGGGAAACACTACGATCCAATTTGAAGCAGGACGGGAACTGAAGCGCCAATAGGATCATCAAAACCACAAAGCAAGCCTTCTTCTTCATTCCTAAACCCCTTCCGCAGCACTTGCTAGAAACACCCGACGTGTAGAAAAGTTACAGGAGAATAGCGAACTATTCTCCTGTAACCGATCACCCATAACACATGGAGTCCTACTTTATCTCAAACTTGCACTTATGCAGCTTCCAGTAATGATAGTCAGCGCCGCCCCAGGGATCCACAGGCAGATCATCGTTACTAACCATATGAGCCTGGGTCCGCACAGTATTCCCATCTTGATTCACCACCTGATCCGCATCGCAGGCTTTGAAATCAAGACCGATAACATGGCCATCACCAACCCAGAAATAGGGCAGACTGGAGACAGGGATAGCAACCTCGTACGTATAGCCTTTATCCGTCGGGACAAATACCGCTTCGACATTAACATAGACGAAATTTTCGTTTGTCTGCACGGAAACGCGATTTGCCGGTTGGATGACTACCCTGTAGTCATCATCTTTCCAATAGTCCCTCGTGATTGGGTTTCCTGATTCAAAGATTTCTGCGTACTCTTCAAAGGTACTATCGTTTCTGGCATCGATCAAAAGCTGAATATCGTCATGATCCCAGAAACCACCCGTAGGTATGCTGTCGTCGATGGCCTCTATTGCCAGATAGAGGTAATCGAGATCCCAACCCATCCAGACCTTCAGGGTGAGATCATCCGCAGAGTCAATCGACCCACTGAGGATTCGAGAATCAGGGCCTAAAGTCACGATAGGCTCGTAAGCCCCCCACTCGGTGAGTCTGCCGTCAATTGTTGGTGCTTCGGTCAAATACACGGGAAACCAGTAGGCCTCAACCTCTCCACCGTTACTTGGCTCCTCATTGCTTGCTTCATCTTCCTTAAGTAAGCACCCCGACAACAACCCTACAATGATCAGACTAACGAGAAACCAAAATGACTTTCTTTTCATCATTAACCTCCTCCCATTATTCAACAAGCTTTAACTTGCTCAATAGCCAGTATTGGAAAGCAAGCCCTCCCCAGGGATCGGTACCAAGACCCCCGTAAACCGCTTCCGTAAAGGAAAGAACGTCCCCATCTGCATCAACATCGCGGATGGAAACATCAAAACCAATGACATGACCGTTCTCGACCATCACATAGGGCAGGTCGGAAATCTTGATCCTACACTCATACCGATAGCCGTCCCCCAATGGTACAAAGCTGCTTTGAGGGTTAAGGTAAACAAAGGACGAGTTTGTCTGAATAGAAACGCGATTTACCGGTTGAATGATCAGTCTGTAATCATCGTCTTGCCATTCAGCCTTAGCGGGATAGTCACTTTCGTAGTCCTCTCTTTTGCTGTCGTTCTTAGCATCAAAGAGCAGAGTAACATTGTCGAAGTCCCAAAATTCAACCTCGGTTACAATACTGTCATCAACCACCTCCAATGCAAGATAGATATTCTCGTAATCCCATCCCAGATAGAGATGCATGGTGAAATCCTCGCTAGAATCAATGGATCCCCGAAACACATTACCCGAGTTTGGACCAATGGTCATAAGTGGACGATCCAAGTCCCACTCAGAAAGATCGCCATCGATACTAGGTGGAGTGCCAAAATAGTAAGCGACAAGATGATCCTCGTCGTCGTCGTGGGGCAAATCGACGTCAATCGTTAGACAACCGGCCAGCAATCCAAGTACAATAATATTGACAAGTAACGAGAATACTAGTTTTTTGTTCATTATACCGACTCCTTTCGCTATGAGTGTCCCCAATTCCACTGCGGAAACTTCTTGCCTGCTTGTCTCCTCACAGTCTAGCGAGAAGCATCGTCCTACTGTTCATGCTAGAGCCGCATGCCCACTTGAACCAAAAGCAAGTATATCGAAGCACAACCCTTTTGTCGTGGATCCATCCCGATGCCTCTGCTAGTATATTATTAGTATACTAAACGCTGACATTACAGAGTTATATTGATGTGACCCAGAGTCGGTGTCTGTTGACTACTTGTGACGGAAAAATCTCCTTTATCGTCGAATAGTTTTGACATCTTCCGACTCAATTTGACCTAGTTTTTCTCATATGTGTGACCACCCCGGAGGGAAAGTGACAAGGAAATACGTCTTTATCATCTGAATTAGAAGGGTAGAAGAAAGGGCCGTCTAGTACTGGAAGACTTCGGACTGTGTATGCTGAAACAGGGCAGAAAAGAACTGCAACCTGGTCTTTTCCGGGTCCTCCCAAAAAGAGGAGGGACCATGCCCCGCACCTTTGGAGGGTAGGGCCCTCAGCATCGGCCAGATGGTAGGTTTGAGACAGCCAGCGCGCCTTTCTCGACTGGTTGCTCGAACCATAGAAGCCAGCAAAACGAATGATAGCAAGCCACTCAACAATACTCACCATGAGTAAGTAAGGTAAGAAGGGGAGGAGAGCGGCCTTATCGAGGAACCAGACGGGAACTGCAGTTTCTGCGGCGCATTGCTTCACATCTAGCCGCTGGAGAACCGGTTTTGGTGGTCTCCACCCAGGTCATCGAAGCCGGAGTAGACTTAAGCTTCCAAAAAGTCTTTCGGGCACGACCCATTCTCCCGTCGATCATTCAAGCAGCCGGGAGAGCGAACAGACACGCCGAAGGCGAGAAGGCAGAAGTTGTCGTCTTTGACTTTCTCCGGGAAGGAAGAATCGATACTCGCAACTACGTTTACACTAGTGCCATCACCAGGGAAATTACCGATGCCTTGCTGCCCCAAGCAGTCTCCCGCAAGGAGAAGGAAGCCTATGGAGATGTAGATGCTTACTATCGGGAGCTAATCTCCCGTTGTCCCATGGAAGGAGGAAAAGACCTTCTCCAAAAGGCCGCCTTAGGTGATTGGTGCGCGGTGAGTAGACTTGAGGTCTTCGAAGAACACCCCAGTAAACAAAGACGCGTTTTCGTACCCTTTGAGTATTTCCCGTTACCAGAGGAAATCACCACCGCCATGGCCCGTTTCGGGTTGAATAAACCCCTGGAAATCTACGAGAAATACTGCGAACCTGGTTGGTTTGGCACCCTGGATTTCAGACAGCGTAAGGCCTTTATGGCACTCTTGATGCAGTTTACGGTTCCTGTGACCAAGGCAATGAACGCGGTCTTGGAGACCGATGAATCCAAGCCAATAAGTCTATTCAAAGACCAAAAGGCCTATAGTCAAGACACTGGTCTCGGCGCCGTTTGGGACGACCAAGGAGACCACTGACACCGTTGTAACGCTACTTTGAGCGTGGTTTGGGCACCTATTAATAACCCCACAGGCAAGTTAACATAATATCCATTATGCGAATCAATATTAAATAGAAAATGGGGAATTTTCTTATCCCCAAGAGCCCTCCTAGCGGTGCCGCACCAACAATTGCGTTTCTGGATCCTCCAGAATTAGTTCCGGCCGCACCGGCACTAACAACCTTTGTCCTGGGTAAATCACCGGACTGTCTAGTTTGTTCACCCGACAGATCTCGTCCACCAATTTGCGGGTGTCAGTCTGGGCATCACCAAAGGTCCTGGCAATGCTCCACAACGTATCGCCCCTGTGCACCGTAATCTCTACGTACTCATATTCCACCAATTCCGAACCAATACCAACCCGCATAAAGGCCGCGACCGCGATAACAATGAAACCCACAAGCAGCAACATCCGCGGGCCAACAACGGTTCTGTTTGCTTTACTGACGGAGGACAGTTCTAGACGCCGGTAATTGTTCATCGACAAACCGCTCCTTTAAGGTTTAGTATCCAAGGACAAACACAGGGCGATTCGAACACATGTTGTCCGCTCATATGTTCGGTGTCTTGTCTTTAGAATACCAAACATACTTTCGCTTGTCAACAAGCGAACACATCCTTGGTCGGTTCAGAACCGACCCCCAGGTTTCGGAGCATTAACTGCTAGCCTCTATATCTGCAGGTACCTTGCGCCGTCGCCCACTAGTCCTATACTGCACTCAAAAGTAGAAATATAAAAAAGAAATCCTCTGGAGCCCTCAGACCGCGGACTCCTTAGGATTTCCTTCTTGGACACAATTGGAAATGGCCCTCAGCGAATATCGTTGATAACGCCTAACGTCCCTAGTCTTCTCGGTAGATGGAATGTATAAACAACTCCACTTCTCGCCACGCCTCATTGGCCTCCGGCAGTTCAGGAAATAGCATCTGAAAGACATGAAACATGCCCGGATAGGTTGACTGCTGCACAAACACCCCGGCAGCTTTGGCCCTTTGGGCCACCGCAATTGTGTCATTGAGCAATAGTTCGTCGCCCCCCACCTGCATAAGCATAGGCGGAAACCCATGGTACTCCCCATAGATCGGCGAAATGTATGGATTGTTGGGACTAGCATTACCAACGTAAGGCGGAGTCCACAATCGATAGTCCAAATCGGTCCACGCCGACATGGTGATCACCGCCGCCGGCAAGGGCATCTCGTGGTCCCGAAGGTAAAGAACTGTCGCCAACGCAAGGCCACCGCCGGCCGAATCGCCCACGATGATGATCTCTTCCGGTGAGAATCCCTGTTCCAAAAGCCACTTATAGGCTAAAAGGGCATCTTCCAAGGCGGCAGGGAACGGATGTTCTGGGGCTACCCGATAATCTACGGTCAGGACTGCTCCGTGGCTAAGCCGGGCATACTGCACCGCGGCTCGGCGGTAGGTGGTGCCGTTATCCTTCAAGGAGCGCGTATAAGCTCCGCCATGCAGCTGCAGAATTGCCCGGTTGGAACTGTTGTCCTTGGCCCGGAGCCATTCCATAGTAATGCCCTTCACCTCAATAACATCCAGGTGGTAATCCTCCGGCAGTGTCCAAGCGGCATTAAGCCGATTCAAAAGCTCAACGTTTTCCCTCCCTCCTACCGTCAGAAGGTTCTGCAAAGAATCCGCTACCGCACCATCAACAGGAGCATGCCACATCCCCAAAGCCAAGACAACGATAACAATCACCCCGATCCACCTGGCACCACTTGTCTTCTTACTCCTATTCATCCCTTTCACCCTCACTTTCCGCAACCATCTGCTTATATATGTCCGTCAGTTTTTCCAATAAATGGATCAGCCTTTCCGTATCCGACTCACCCAGCCCGTCCACCACCCGTTCGGCAATCCGCAGAAGTCCCCGATTCGCCCTCTGGACGGCCTTGACACCTGCTTCTGTAAGCTCGATATCGATGCTTCGCCGGTCTGATTCGTCTATTCGGCGGGTAATCAGTCCTCGTCCTTCCAAATCATTGAGGATCCGGGAAATGGAAGGACGGGATAACTGAAGTATAGCCGATAATTCGGCAGCCTTGGCCGTTTTCGTCAACCACACGTTTCGCAAAACTAGATACTCTCCTTGAGATAAGTGACCCGTGCTGATCAGCTTGTTCAATTCTCTGCGCATATCCAGACACGAAGCCAACAGACGAAATCCTAATTGCTGATTCACCGCTACACCTCCCCTTCTGGTATTAATTCTTACTATAAATAGTTTCGCCTATAAATAATTATATCCGTGAATCAATAGATTGTCAAAGACCCAAAAAACTGGAATGGTTGCAGTCCAGGTCAACGTCACGACCACTCAGTCGCTTCGCACAAAGTCCGATGGAACTACGGAGACCTAGATTGTTACCCCTAAAGGCTTACCATTCCTGCTTGAAGAACTCGGACACCAAAGTTTATGGAGGAGATTAGCACTTACCAATCGGTCTACCGATCCGGGCTACTTGCATCAGTATGCAGAAAGATCACGTTCTTCCCTTCTTTGCTCACCGCGACGCGGTAGTTCACCGCCCGCTCCAACCTGTCCGCCAGGTCCGTGAGCTCGTGATAGTGGGTGGCAAACAGGGTTTTCGCCCTCACCCGGGCGTGGATATACTCGCTTACCGCCCCGTCCAGGCTGAGGCCGTCGTAGGTGGCTCTCCCCGGCCCTACTTCATCCAGGTTCACCAGGCTTTTCTCGGTGGAGTTGCGCAGGATGTTCGCCACTTCACCCCTTTTTCACCATGAAGGTGGACTGCCCCGTGTCCACGTCGTCCGATGCCCCCACCCGGGTGAAGATGCGGTCCACCACCCCAATGTGCACCTTCTCCGCCGGGACGAAGCAGCCGATCTGCGCAAGAAGCACGGCTAGAGTCATCTGCCAGAGGTAGGTGCCCTTGTCGCCCGTGTTGGGCCCGGTGAGAATCACACCCTGCTGCTTGTTGCTCACAGGGTGTCGTTGGAGACGAAGGCCTTCTACCTCAGCAGCTGCTCCACTACCGGGTGGCGGCAGGCCACCAGCTCTATCCGGTCCCCGTCGTCCACCACAGGCCGGCAGTAGTCGTGCTCCAGCGCCATGAGGCGTTCTTTGGCGCTAGTGATCCTGTTCTCCTTGTGCCTCAGGTCTGGCGTGACGAACCGTTCGGCATTCACCAGGGTCTGCTTGCGGATGTAGGCCTCCGGGACCATCTGGAGGTTGGCCTTGGTCACTTGGATGCAATACCCAAACACCCGGTTGTGCCCGACCATGAAGGCCGGGAGATCCTTATCACTAACCGGCACAATTGAGAACGCCCGGCAGGCATGACACCACCGCAAAGGAACTGCGGCCGCGACTTACCCTCCTACCTGCTGGTTTCCAGACTCTTCAACCTCTTTTGTTCAGGACTGGAACCTCCGGTACCGCGTCTTTGGATTAACCAACCGCGTCCAGATAAGCTTCCTCTTTTGAGCAAAGGTGAGGGTATCACAGGTGAAGACACCGAGGTCGCCGGTGAAGAGACAAATCCCGGGCTGGATCCTTGCGGTTGGTCTTTTGACCAGCTGGCCCTGGAAGTATCTAGCAGCAATGAGAGTCACCGGGGAGTTCTCTCAGCCGCCTGCAACACCTCTCCAGACCGGCGAGCTGAGCCAGACACCGGTCTCTCACCAGTCTCCATACCTGTGGTGCACCTTTTGGAACTTTCCGGCAGGTTGATGCAATAAAGACCCCCCGTTACCAGCCCGAACAGGAAACGCTGTACCCCCAGCTCAGGCAACCCACCCTATGTCTTCTCTAGTCTTGCTTCAAAACAACAGCATAAACCAAGAAAACACACACTTGCTGCGCGTTTGAGGCTTCTTCCTGCCAAAAAGACTGGATCACCACCTGGCGCCGCTCCAGTCAGTCCAGTGAGCCGCCAAACGCTGTTTTGGTCAGCCAGCCCGCCCCTGAACCGTTTTCACCGCTCTCATCATCCGCACCAAGGTCATCCATAGCCCCATCGTTCACCGGCATCATCCATTTGTAAGGATAACTCTGTGTCAGCCAGAATTCTTCGCCCATCATTCGACAACAAGCACTGACAGAAAGTATTACGGAATCTCTGGCCTCGCGGTTCTGGCGCGCACGCGTCGACACAGCCCTCGACGCCCAAACAGACTCGGGCTAGCCGGAACACCGGGTGGGCGGTGGAAAACGTGTGCCTAGACTTCCCGCCGCACCACATCGTCCGGGATGAAAGCCAAGTAGGGGCTTGCCTCCGTCCTCCACCCTGTAGTGGTTACTATCAGTAAACTCAAGGAGGTCAACACAAATGCTTACCAATCAAACACTAGACAAGCTGTCAGCAATGCGCTTGTCCGCAATGGCCAGGGAATACCGCCGT